>CAMWYL010000075.1 GCA_947178465.1 uncultured Lachnospiraceae bacterium
CTGTTAGCAGGAACCTCAAATTAGAAAGGGGAAAATAAATGCAGATAACGGACAAAAAAATAATGTCTCCTCTTTGGCTGGCTTATCCGGAAATTGAGCGATATTCCATTGGATGGCGTATGGGTTATGGAGAGGATTATAAATACAAATTTTTTGATTGGTTTGAAACGCTCTCTCAGGAGGAGAAGGCACAATACCGGACATTATTTCCCGAACCGGTTACATGGAAAGGCTGGTGGGAAAATACGGATACCTGCGAATGGCTGGAGCATGGCGAGTTTTGGATTTTTCAGTGGCGGGAATCGGGAACGCCAAAATATACAAAGGATTGGTTTCAACAGGAAGCTGCCGGCGGTAAGCGGCATGACTTATGCATGTTCTGGAAACCGCCGCTTTCCGAAGATGAAGATATTTCCCAAAGCTGCCTTAGCCAATGGTCAATGCAGGAGTTTCGGTATGTTGTCGAAGAATATTCTTGCATGGAACAGTTTATGATGGAGCAGAAGGCAAAGTTGTTTGGGGACGAGGAAATCCGCAAGTGTATTTTGGAAAGCCAAGACCCGAGGCAGATGAAGGCGTTGGGGCAGAAAGTAAGGGGCTTTGACGAAGCGCTGTGGGATACCTTTAAGCATTCCATTGTCCTCAATGGAAATTGGTGCAAGTTCAGCCAGAACCGGGAGCTTCGGGATTATTTGCTCTCGACAGGAGACAGTATTTTGGTGGAGGCCAGCCCATACGATAAAATCTGGGGAATCGGACTTTCCGCGGATTCTCCTGACGCACAAAATCCGTTTAAGTGGCGTGGCCGGAATATGCTGGGCTTTGCCTTAATGGAGGTGCGGGACGAGCTGCGCCGGATTACGCAAAATGAAGCTCTCTGCGATTGGAGTGGTTTTAAGGAGATTATGGAATGAAAGCAAAATGGAAATTTTGTTGCATACAGTAATTGTTACAATATGATTAGTAACTTTAATAAAAGAAAAACAGGTGTATTTATTATGGGAATACAGATTAGGCAGGCTGAAAGCGCAGAAATGGAAAAGAATATTCGTACCGTACAACAAATGACAAAAGGAATGGGTTTTGATGAAAATATGGAGAAAGTCAACTGGTCATTTGTACGAGTGATTTCTAACTTTGGTTATCAATTTATGCCAAAGGAAAAGGGTGTAAAATACAAGAAAATACGATTGAATGGTACAAAAGCTTTCGTTTCAGAATATGGACAGATAAGTGACAAAAATGTCATTTTGTACATTCATGGCGGTGGTTTTGTCTCCGGAAGCGCTTCAGTTTCAAAAGGATATAGTTCCATGTTAGCGAAATACTCCGGTTGCAGAGTAATAGCAGTTAATTATTCGTTAGCACCGGAATATGCTTTTCCCAAGGGATTTAATGATTGTTATAATGCGTTTCTTGAAATCACAAGATTGTACCTGGAGGCAAAGATAACTTTGGTTGGTGAAAGCGCAGGTGCTAATTTGTGTCTTGCTCTTGCACTAAAAGTAAAGGAAATGGACAAAGTGTGTTGTGTTCTGGTACATAGTCCCATTGTTGATTTTACAGGAAGTTTAGATCGGACGGAACATAAAGTAGATGATTTTACTGTAAAAGAGGGCTGCTTAAAACCTCTAAATCAGATTTATGTTGCGGATAACAAGGCTGATAATCCTTACATTTCTCCATTATTTGGGTATTTTAGCGGGTTTCCGCCAACGTATATCACTTGTGATTATAATGAAACGCTTTATGCGGATGCAAAGGCATTGTATGAGAAGTGTGAGCAATCGAATGTAGATGTCGAACTGGTAGAGGTCAAAGGAACATTCCACTCATTTGCTACTATTGGAACGGGAACACCTGAAACAAAGCAGATTTTAGAGGAAAATGTTGCGTTCATAAAGAAGTATATTTAGTGGTAAAATCCCATTCTTGTTTATCTTTGGCAGCGGTTTATCTTAACGGAAAATCAGCGGCCTTTTTTATACTATAGGATTAGGGTGTCAAAAGGTATCATTCTTCTTTCAATGAGGCAGATTGCACAAAATATTGCTAAGCTGCAATTGCGGAGGCAAGTGAGATTTTCTTAATATTCCGTCAATAGTTCAGCAATTGTGGGACATGGATGTCAAAAAAGCTGTTCCAGCTTTTTACAAAGCCCGTAATGCGCCATGTAAAAATCTGTTCCAGATTGGCGCATAGAGGGCGGTTGCGTTCGGCACCCTGATCTTACCGGAATATTTAGTAAATCCATTTGCCGCAGTCAGCAGTGTGCAATATTTTGTGCAATTTGCCGGATAGAAAATTTTCAAGCATCTTTTGACACCTTAATCGCTATAGGAAATTGCGTCAGCGTAAATCATTTTTTTAAAGCGTTATCGCCACCCCGCCGGATAATACGAGAGAATATCAGAGCGTCTTCCTCATCCGTTCCAGGCATCACGCTGATATATTCTATGAGGACGGTTGCAATGAGTGCCATGCTTCATCCCTTTGAATACATTTATGTTCAAATGAAAAAGTAACTTTTATGGCAATATTTTGGAGCTGGTATCATACTTGCATAATATGGAAAAGTAATTTTTGATAATGCTGTTATTTTAAGTATTATCAGGAAATTGTGAAAACATGCGCTTCTGTGCCTGTGCTTTTTTTACAGCAGATTTGAATTTCATGGAAGAATGTGTTACTATTCATTACAGCGGACAAGCGTTTTGACTAAAATAAGGAATGGAGATGTCCTATGGGTTTAATTCGAAGTAAATATTACGGAATAATCAGAGGTGTGACAGTAGGCACCGCGTTCCTGCTTCAGATAGCTACCATGATTTTGCTCGCGATGTATCTGCTCCACTCAGCGGTAATCATTTATTTTATATTTGAGGTAATCAGTGTAGTGACCGTATTTGCATTGGTAAATAATGCGGAATCGTATAAGATGAGCTGGATTGTCATTATTCTGGTTATTCCCGTTGCAGGAATATTCCTTTATTTCCAATGGGGAAGGCGCAGGAATAATTCCAAATATTTTAAACGTTTCCGAAAATGCGATTTGCTTATGCGCAAAAGCTTGGGAAAAAATGAGAAAATTGAAGCTGCCCTTGATTTGGAGAAATGCCATCCGAACAAGGTGCAAATCAGCAGATATCTCAGAAAAGAAGGATTTCCTGTATATAACAATACAAAGGTTATCTACTATGAGATTGGTGAAGCTGTTCTGGAAGCAATCTTGGAGGATTTGAAGCGAGCGGAGAAATTCATTCTTATGGAATACTTTATTGTATCCGACGGCAGGGTCTGGCAGGATATTCTGGAAGTTCTTACGCAGAAGGTAAAGGAGGGCGTGGAGGTCAAGCTGTTATTTGATGATTTTGGTACTCTTCGGATTAACACTCACGCGTTCAAAAAGGATATCAGAGCGCGTGGAATTGAGATGTGTATCTTTAATCCAATTCACCGGGACATAGCAAGGCTCTCTTTTAATTACAGAAATCACCAGAAAATAACCATTATTGACGGGAATATTGCTTACACGGGCGGCTTTAACCTTGCCGACGAATATGCAAATTATATCCCACGGTTCGGTCATTGGAAGGATTCGGGAATACGGCTTTACGGGGAGGGTGTTTACAGCTTTACCTGCTTTTTCTTTGAAATGTGGCGCATTTCCAATCAGGATGCCGAAATCAACGAAGCGGATTACATGCCTACAGTGATGGTTCAGGAGGAGGGCTATGTACAGCCGTTTATGGGCGGCCCGCACAGAAACCCGCATAATCCTACGGAAGGCGCATACACCAGAATGATAAACAAGGCGAGGGATTACGTCTATATTACGACGCCGTATCTTGTGCTTGACCAGAAAATGCTCGGAGATTTGATGAATGCGGCACAGAGTGGTGTGGACGTGCGGATTATCGTTCCCAAAATATATGATAAATGGTATGTTTACATGGTGAATGTCTCCAATTATGGAAAGCTTATGGCAGCAGGCGTAAGAATTTATGAATATGAGCTGGGGTTTATTCATGCGAAGAATGTAATTGCCGATGACGAATGCGCTATCTGCGGTACAATTAACACGGATTATCGCAGCTTTTACCTGCACTATGAATGTGGCGTTTTCATCAGTGAGATGAGTGCGGTACAGGATATGAAGGAGGATTTTATGCGTACGCTTAAAAAGTCCAAGGAAATGGATTTGAACAGCTGGTCAAAGCGTCCGATCGGAAACAAAATCGTGCAGGCGGCGCTGCGGATTCTTTCCCCATTATTATAAATCCAAAATGGAGCCGGAACACATGAGTGATAAAATATTGATTGTGGATGATGAAGCCGCAATTGCTGATTTGGTTGAGGTTTATCTCAAAAATGACGGATACCGGGTGTTTAAATTTTATAATGCGGCGGATGCACTTGCGTGTGTGGAAAATGAGGAACTTGACCTTGCCATATTAGACATTATGCTGCCCGATATGGATGGCTTTACGCTGTGCCGGAAAATCAGCGAAAAGCATCTTTTTCCTATTATCATGTTGTCCGCAAAGGTAGAGGATATGGACAAGATTACGGGTCTGACGCTGGGTGCGGACGATTATATTACCAAGCCGTTTAATCCATTGGAGCTGGTGGCGCGTGTAAAGACACAGCTTCGCAGATATCTCCGCTATAATAACGGTGGCGAAGTGAGTGGAGAGCAGACGGAGATTGACATTCGGGGGTTGCATATTGAGAAGGACAGCCATAAGTGTTCCCTGAACGGGAAAGCACTGACATTGACGCCGATAGAGTTCCGCATTCTCTGGTATTTGTGCGAGCGACAGGGGAGCGTGGTCTCCTCGGAGGAGCTGTTTGAGGCTGTCTGGGGAGAGAAATATCTGGATAACAACAATACGGTCATGGCACATATCGCGCGGCTGCGGGAAAAGCTCCATGAGCCGACGAGGAAGCCGAAATTTGTCAAAACGATATGGGGAGTAGGGTATACTGTTGAATGAGAAAAAAAGACCGAGAATCAGTCGGAGATATGCAAGTTTAAAAACGGTATTGTTTTGGAATACCATCGCATTTGTCCTGCTCGCAGTTATTTCCATGACGGTGCTGTACAATCTTGTGTTTTCCAACAGAATTGCGAATTTCATGGTAATGGTCATTGAAAAGCTTTTCCTTCGTGGCTACTCAGATTCGTATTATCGCGCGTTGAACATCTATAGCAGGGTATTTCGAAATTATGCATCTCTTTATCTGCTGTTGGGAATGATTGTAATCTTTGCCGTTATCGTGCGGTTTTATCTGAACCGGTTTACGAGATATTTTAACGAGATTGAAGAAGGACTCGATATGCTGGTAAAGGAGGACACAGGGAAGATTTCCTTTTCGCCGGAGCTGTCCCCGATGGAGAATAAGCTGAACGATATTCGCTACCTGATGGAGCGCAGGCGGCTTGACGCGCAGGCAGCCGAGCAGCGCAAAAATGACCTGATTGTCTATCTGGCGCATGATCTAAAGACGCCGCTGACCAGCGTGATCGGGTATCTGACACTCTTAAAGGAGGAGCCTGCGCTTCCGCAGGAGTTACGCTGCCGTTATACGGGAATTGCGTTGGAAAAGGCAGAGCGCCTGGAGGAGCTGATTAACGAATTTTTTGATATTACCCGATTTAACATGACATCCATTGTCCTGAATCCGGAACGGGTGAATCTGAGTCGGATGCTGGAGCAGGTGGTCAGTGAGTTCTATCCGATTCTGACGGAGCAGGAGCTGCATTGGGATGCGCAGATAGAGAGCAATGTGGAGATTCTCTGCGATGCTGATAAGCTGGAGAGGGTGTTTGACAACCTTATTCGGAACGCGGTTGCATACAGCTATAAGCAGACTTCTGTCATGCTTGTAATGAAAAAGCAGGATGAATCTGTGGAAATACAAGTGAAAAATCATGGGAAGACGATTCCGGAGGAGAAGCTGGCACATATCTTTGAGCAGTTCTTCCGATTGGATGCTTCGCGTTCCGCGTCCACAGGCGGCGCCGGACTTGGTCTTGCCATCGCAAAGGAGATTGTGGAGCTGCATGGCGGTACGATTACTGCGGTCAGCGCAGATGAGAGTATCACGTTTACGGTGCGCATTCCGTTGGATTGTAAGAAAATCGTATGATTTTTATCAGAAAAGAAACATAAAAAGAATAGGAAATACGCAAGCATGCTGCGTCCCGCTTTGATACACTGATTTGTGTCAAGGCGGGGCGTTTTTGATTCTCGGATTAAGATGGGAAATTGAAAAACGCCAAAAATACACTTTTATTATAGAAAGGGATAAATCAATGAAGGAAACAAAGAAATTAAACATAGCTGTTATATTTGGCGGAGTATCCTCGGAATATGGGATATCTCTTCAATCTGCTTATGCGGTCATAACAAATATGGATCAGAAGAAATACTGTCCTGTTATGATTGGGATTACCAAGGAGGGGCGTTGGCTGCACTTTGCGGGTGACTGCACAAAAATCAAGGAGGATACATGGTGGAAGGATGCAAACTGTGTTCCGGCAATGCTGTCTCCGAATCATGATGAACAGGCCGTGCTGCGATTGGAGGAGAAGCGGACAGAAGCAATTTCGATTGATGCGGTCTTTCCCGTATTGCATGGAAGGAATGGAGAGGATGGAACATTACAGGGCTTGATTGAGCTTGCGGGGCTTCCCCTGATAGGCTGCGGCACGTTGTCCTCCGCGCTCTGCATGGACAAGGACAGGGCGCATAAGCTGGTGCAGACAATAGGGATACGGGTTGCAAAATCGCTGGTAATAAATAGCTTGTCCGATATGGAGCATGCGAGGATGTTTGCAGGCTATATTGGGTATCCGCTTTATGTGAAGCCGGTAAAGGCCGGTTCTTCTTATGGAATGACGAAAGTAATGGCTATAGAGGAGCTGGATCAGGCAGTTACGCTGGCGTTTGAATATGACAATCAGGTAATTCTGGAAGAAAATATCGAGGGATTCGAGGTGGGCTGCGCCATTCTTGGAAAAAAGGATTTGATTGTCGGCGAGGTGGACGAGATTGAGCTGTCGCAGGGATTTTTTGATTATACAGAGAAATACACACTGAAATCCTCAAAAATTCATGTTCCGGCAAGGATTTCCCCTGAAAAGGCAAAGGAGATCAAGGAAGCCGGAAAAGCAATTTACCGTATTCTTGGCTGCTCTGGTTTTGCACGGGTGGATATGTTTCTGACGCCGGAGGGAGAGATTGTTTTTAATGAGGTGAATACGATTCCCGGGTTTACCGAGCACAGCCGCTACCCGAAAATGATGCAGGCGGCAGGATATTCTTTTCCCACATTGCTGGATATGCTGGTACGCTGCGGCATTGACGGGGAATAGGGCTGTAACGGATATGCAGGAGAAGAGGGACAGACATGCAGAAAATACAGTTAAAAAGGGAGCGGATTTATCAGGGCAGCCTGATACTGGTAAATTCTCTGTATGAGTACAGAGAACGAAGGGGAATAAGGCTTTTCCCTGCTTCTGATGAAGCAAAAGAGATTCTGATGGAGGAAGAAGCTGTACAAATGCTTCACCGCGCCATGATGGATATAAACGGATGGAAAGATATCGTGCCGGTGAGCGGCTGGCGTTCCCGTATGGAACAGCAAAGGATTTGGGACGATTCACTTGCGGAAAACGGATTGGAATTTACGAAAACATATGTAGCTGTTCCAGGTCACAGTGAGCATCAGACAGGGCTTGCCATTGACTTAGGTTTAAAGCAGGAGAAAATTGATTTCATCCGTCCCGATTTTCCCTACAAGGGAATATGTCAGACCTTTCGGGAGCGGGCAGTGGAATATGGCTTTATTGAGCGGTATCCGAAGAATAAAGAGGCAGTAACGGGAATAGGACATGAGCCGTGGCATTTCCGATATGTGGGTGTGCCACATGCGCAGATTATGAAGCAGGAGCGGCTTACCTTAGAGGAGTATATTGTGTTCTTAAAGAGTCATCAATACGGTATCCGTCCATATATCTTTGAGGAACAGGGGTGCAGGGCAACTGTGTCATATATAGAGGCAGAAGGCAATGTGACAACACCGGAATTGGAGACATATAATCCGAAAACAGATACCATTTCCGGAAATAATGTGGACGGGTTTATCGTTACCTCGTGGAAGGATGAAGAACACAGAAATGGGGGAAAATATGAAAGAAAAGATAAATAGCGGAGGACTTGATTATTTTCGGATTGCGGCGGCGCTGCTTGTGGTTGCAATCCATACCTCTCCACTTACGACATGGAACGCGGACGCGGATTTTTTCCTGACAAGGGTGCTTGCGAGGATTGCAGTGCCCTTTTTCTTTATGGTGACAGGGAGTTTTGTCCTTTCGGAGCTCTTGTATCGGACGGACAAGTCTGTCGTGGCAAAGGACAGACTGCGCAAATCTTTACGGAAAACAGAGGTTTTGTACGTAATTGCGATCGTACTATATATTCCGATTGGCATTTATGCCGGTCATTATAAGGACTTAACGCTGTCATCGTTGCTGCGTATGCTGGTTTTTGACGGTACCTTTTATCATCTGTGGTATTTTCCGGCGTGCATCCTCGGGCTGCTGTTGGTCTGTCTGCTTGGAAGGTGGAAAAATATCCGATTTGTGACAATTGTGTCGGTTTTTCTTTATATCATAGGACTGTTTGGGGACAGCTATTATGGGATTGCCGTGAAGGTGCCCGTATTGGAGGCTCTTTATGAAAAGGGCTTTTCAATTTGGTCGTATACAAGGAACGGCATTTTTTTTGCGCCGTTATTTCTGGTATTGGGGGCAATTGTGGGTAGAGAAAAGGGCGGGCATACCGTAAAGCGCGACAGTGTCGGACTTACGCTTTCTTTTCTTCTGATGACGGTAGAGGCGTTCACACTGCGTTATTTTGGTCTTCAGCGGCATGACAGCATGTATCTGATGCTGATTCCCACAATGATATTTTTATATCGGGTATTAAATGCAAGGGCTGTCGCGCCGGTGCCTCCGCTGAGAGTGACGGCCTTGTGGATTTATATTTTGCATCCCGCGCTCATCGTTGTCGTGCGCATGGCAGCAAAGCTTACGGGTTTGTCGATATTGACGGACAACAGCTTATGTCATTATTGTGCGGTGGTGTGTTTGTCGGTGTTATCAGCAGGGGTCATTACCGTATTTTCGGAGCATAGAGGAAGAAGGGAGCGCTTTACCCATGGCAGGGCATGGATTGAGTTGGATAAAGAGGCACTTGAAAACAATGTGCGGTTTTTTCAATCGAGAGTGCCGAAAGGCTGTGTGCTGATGCCTGCGGTGAAGGCGCAGGCTTATGGACATGGGGCGGCAGCAGTGGCGGGCATGTTGCAATCGCTGGGTGTCCGCGCGTTTTGTGTCGCGTGTGTGCAGGAGGGCGTGGCGCTGCGCAGAGCGGGTATTCGGGGAGAAATTCTGATTCTGGGCTATACGCATCCAAGGGAACTTTTTCTGCTAAGACGCTATTGCCTGACACAGACGGTGGTGGATTATGCGTATGCGCAGCAGCTAAAACGATATGGGAAGCGGCTTCATGTACATATTGGTATCGATACCGGTATGCATCGTCTGGGTGAAAGAAGTGAAAATACAGAACAGATTTTAAAGATATTTCGCATAAAAAATCTTGTAGTGGACGGAATGTTCACGCACCTGTCCGCGGATGATGTGGAGACGGAGGAAAATCGGATATTTACGCAGCAGCAGGCACAGGAATTTTACAATGTGCTTGACGAATTGGAGCGGCACGGGATGGACTATGGAAAAATCCATATGCAGGCAAGCTATGGCATTTTGAATTACCCGGAGCTGTCCGGCGACTATGCACGCATCGGTATCGGGCTGTATGGCGTGCTGAGCACAAAGGAGGATACCGAAAGGTGGCAGAAGGAGCTTCGTCCGGTATTGTCCCTGAAAGCGCGGATTGCCAGTGTGAGAAACGTTTATGCCGGAGAATCGGCAGGCTACGGACTGGGATTTGTGGCAGAATGCCCTATGCGGATTGCCGTGCTTGCGATAGGCTATGCGGACGGGTTGCCGCGTGCGCTGTCAAACGGGATTGGTGCCGTCCTGATTAACGGGAGTCGTGCGCCGATTGTCGGGTTAATCTGCATGGACCAGACCTTGGTTGATGTAAGCGATATTCCCAATGTTTGCGCGGGAGATATTGCTGTCGTGATAGGAAAAAGCGGCAATTTGGAGATAACGGCTTGTGATATCGCCAATCAGGCAGGAACGATTACAAACGAGATTTTAAGCAGGATAGGAGAACGTGTCAGAGAAAATAAAAAATCAAAATAGAAAATCCGACTCTTTTTTGTAGACAAAATCCAAATTTAATTGTACAATGATTTTGAGTAATATTTTGAGGTCAATGACTTCCAAAAAAGGAGCCGGAATATGGATAACTTTTCTAAAGAGCGGGCTGATGTAATTGGCGAAATATCAAATATATCGATTGGTTCTTCAGCTACAGCTATGAGTCAGATATTGGGACAGCCGATAACAATTACGACTCCCAGTGTTTTGCTTGTTCACAGAAACGAGATTTTGAACGATTATGAGAATTCGTGTATTCTTATTAGAGTGGAGTACACAAAGGGATTATTCGGAGACAATTTGTTGGTTCTTAAGGACGAGGACGCGAAAATCATCACGGATTTAATGATGGGAAATGATGGAAAAGGGCAGTATGCAAACAGCGATATTACGGATTTGCATTTGAGCGCGGTATCTGAAGCGATGAATCAGATGACGGCAAGCTCAGCGACTGCCATGAGCAAGATGCTCAGCAAGAAGATTGAGATTTCACCGCCGAATGTACAGCGTGTTATAATCGAAGATTTTGTTTTCCCGGATGATATCCCGGACGATTTATTTGTCAAAATCAACTTTAAGATGAAAATCGGAACGCTGATTAACAGTACGATTATGCAATTGTATCCTTTTGATCTTGCAAATTCCATTTACAAACTATTCC
This sequence comes from uncultured Lachnospiraceae bacterium, assembly GCA_947178465.1. Taxonomy (GTDB): domain Bacteria; phylum Bacillota; class Clostridia; order Lachnospirales; family Lachnospiraceae; genus COE1. Next base: position 11,025 of record CAMWYL010000075.1, read on the forward strand.
AGAGGAGGAAATAAGAATGGCGAAGAATATTCTGATTGTCGACGATGCGGCGTTTATGCGAATGATGATTAAAGATATTTTAACAAAAAACGGTTATACGACTGTCGCGTATACA
>CAMWYL010000076.1 GCA_947178465.1 uncultured Lachnospiraceae bacterium
GTCTTGCGGCTGCGTGGATATGGTATGGGAGAAAGGACTTGCATGGGTAGAGCAGAGGCGCCTGCTTTGGGTTACTATCATGTTGGAAGCTGTGCAGGTTGACACCTGTATAGGTGTGTGATATGGTGAAACCATCATGGTTTTTATGGAGCTTGGAACCATTTCACAGATGTGACAGGTAAAGCACAAAGAATATGAAGGAGGAATTTTTATGCCATTTATCAACGTTAAAACCAATACCAAGGTTTCCAATGAAAAGGCAGTGACCATCAAAGCTGCGCTGGGAAATGCCATAACCGCAATTCCCGGAAAATCTGAGAACTGGCTTATGGTTGGCATTGAGGACGACTATAAGCTTTACTTCAAGGGCACGGATGAGCCTGCCGCTATGGTAGAGGTGCAGATATACGGAAACGCTTCAGGCAATTCCATGCAGACGCTTACAGGCAATATTACGGATATACTGCTTGATACCCTTGGAATATCCGCTGACAGGGTTTACGTCAGCTATATGCTGACCGAGAACTGGGGCTGGAACGGTTCGAATTTCTGACAATTAACGGAAAGGGGATACAGATACCGTTTTTAACCCCAAGAGCTCAATACAGCGCTATGTGAGGGCATAATAAAAAGAATGTGTATAAATTGAAAGCCGCAGGCTGTGGAGCCTGCGGCTTTTGCGTTACGGGAAACAGGCTCTTCCCTATAGGAAATCACATTGACTGTGGAACGGACTTTCGCTAAAATGAACACATGGAGTATAAAATGAAGGAGAATTGCAATGAACCGACTTCTGCTTGTTGACGGCCACAATCTGTTGTTTCAGATGTTCTTTGGTATGCCCGCAAGAATCGTAAATGAACAGGGGAAAGCCATTCAGGGAACGCTGGGCTTTGTGGGTGCACTGTTAAAAATCATCCGCAGGACAGAGCCGACACATATCGCGGTGTTGTTTGACGGAGAGCATGAAAACGCCCGTGCTGTTCTTAACGCTGACTACAAGGCGAACAGGATTGATTACAGCGAAGCGCAGGAGGAGGATACGCCGTTTTCGCAGCTGCCGGATGTGTATGCCGCGCTGGATTATTTAGGCATTAAGCATGCTGAGACGACAGACTGCGAGACGGATGATTGGATTGCCGGTTATGCCCTGACATATGGGCAGGAGACTGAAATTGTTATCTCGTCATTTGACAGCGATTTTTTCCAGCTCATAACCGATAAGGTGTCGGTGCTCCGATATCGTGGGGAGAGCACGGTCATTTGCACGCCTGATTACATAACGGAGAAATTCGGTATTGTGCCGTCGCAATATGCGGACTTCAAGTCGCTTACGGGCGATGCCTCGGATAATATCAAAGGAGCGGACAAGGTCGGACCGAAAACGGCGGCTTCGCTGCTGGGAGAGTTTTGCACTCTTGAAAACATTCTGGAAAATGCGGAAAGCATAAGAAAGCCGTCAGTAAAAGCGTCCATAATCAGGAACGCCGAAAGGCTGAGGACAAATTATAAGCTTATCAGGCTTGACAATTCCGCGTTGCTGCCGTTTACCTTGGACGAGCTGAAATACAGCCTTAATCAAATGACCACGAATGAGGTTTTAAAAGGAATAGGGTTAAAATAGCCGATATGTAAAAAGCTTAAGGTATGCAGAGATTTGGAGGGAATGACACATATTCGCAAGATATATCAAGTATTTGTTTGAAGATGCGGTATAATAGTAGGTACGAGGAGTGAAAGTTATGTCAGTAAAAACGATAGAGGACATGCTGGATTGGGTTGAGGAGCATCTCGAGGCTGATTTAGGGTTACCGCAAATGGCGCTTCACGTTGGCTACTCGGAATACTATTGTTCCGCCAAATTCCATGAATATGTGGGAATTCCGTTTAAGGAATATGTGTTCAAAAGAAAAATAAGCTGTGCAGCCGATGAGCTTGTCCGCACGGACCGCCGTATTATTGAGATTGCAATGCAGTTTGGCTTTTCATCCCATGAGGCTTTTACGAGAGCCTTTAAGAAAGCATATGGATGTTCGCCCTGCCAATACAGAAAACGGAATAGCACTCCTCTGAATCTGTAAGAGGAGTGTTATTTTTATACACGCGCCTACGCAGTGGAAATTCGATTGGATTAGGAGATTACGACAGTATGGAGCATTTGAAACGCAGGCTGTCAGGAGTGTGGTTCTTATGAGATTAGGAAGAAATGATATTTGCTGGTGTGGAAGCGGAAAGAAGTACAAGAAATGCCATTGTGCATTTGACGATGCGCTCAGGGAGTACAGGCGGGCAGGCGCGATAATTCCCCCAAGGAAAATTATTAAAAATGCGAATCAGATACAAGGCATCAAAGAAAGCGCCAAAATAAATGTAGCGGTTTTGGATTATGTCAGTGACCATATCAGGGCGGGAATAACAACGGAAGAAATTGACCGTTGGGTCTATGAGCAGACTGTTCTGCATAAAGCTGTCCCTGCGTCGCTGAATTATGAAGGCTTTCCCAAAAGCGTGTGCGTTTCCGTGAATGATGAAGTCTGTCATGGTGTCCCTTCGTCCACCGTCCGGTTAAAGGACGGGGATATTGTGAATGTTGACGTCTCAACAATCCGGCAGGGGTATTTTTCCGATTCGTCGCGGATGTTTTGCATAGGTGCGGTGACGGACGAAAAAAGACGGCTTGTGCAGACAGCAAAGGACAGCCTGTATGTCGGCCTTCAGGCAGTGAAGCCGTGGGGGTTTCTCGGAGATATGGGACAGGCAATCCATGATTTTGCAAAATCAAACGGGTACTCGGTCGTTCGGGAGGTTGGAGGGCATGGAATCGGATTGGATTTTCACGAAGAACCGTGGGTCAGCTATGTCTCCAAGCGTGGAACGGAAATGCTGATGGCGCCGGGGATGTGCTTTACAATAGAGCCTATGATGAATATGGGAAGCGCGGATATCGTGTTGGATGAAGGCAACGGATGGACGGTCCGCACGGCCGACGGGAAGCCGTCGGCACAGTGGGAGATACAGGTATTGGTTACGGAAGACGGCTGCGAAGTGTTGGCGTGGTAAGGGAAAGAAGGCAGAAAGCGGCGCATAGGATCAGCCCTGTCATACCGATAATACCGGAAGGATTGGGACCCAGCAGCCCGCTTTTATGCGATATGGAGACAAAAACGGGGATTTCGCCGATTATGTTGACTGTCCCGTGAATAATGGCGCTGTACAGGACATTGTTGCTTTTTACCATGACATATGAGCAGATAATGCCGATTGAAAGGCATGCGAGCATCATCATTGCCATATTGCTCCACGGTGCGCCAACGTTTTCCGGGCTGTAATTAAAGCCAAAATAAATCAGCGGCATATGTGCAAGTCCCCAATAAAAGCTGTTCAGCAATATCCCTTTTCTCATTCCGTACTGCGCGATCTGTTTCGGGAGCAGATATTCTCTCCAGCCGATTTCTTCGCCAAGCTCAATGAATTGCAGAGGAATGCATACCGCCGCAATCAGGATGCATATGGCGATAAACAGCAGCGGATTATGAATTGGTATGGTATATTCCGTCCCCAGGAGGCTGCTGAGGTCAAAAATACCGCTGTATTGTTCGGGAAACAGAATAAAATAGAGAACTGCGCCGGCGGCAATCAGGCTGTTGGGAACAAGAGCGCAAAAGGCCCACAGCTTGGGATTTTTCCAGACCTTTAAGGAAATGCGCCACGCTGCTTTTTCTTTTGTGATGCGCCTTGTAAGGATGGCGGCAATTATAGGGAATGCGGTAAAACCCTTTTGCAAAAGCTGATATGCGGCGCTGTTGGCATTGCTTCGCGTAAAGAATGCCGCCGCGCCAGGCAGATAGCAGCTGCCAAGCACGAAAAAGAGATACAGCTTCATTCGTTTTCCGTTGTTATTCATGGAGCCTGGCCTCCTGTTCCCGTTTTTTTATAAGCAGTATTTTCTGTGTCATTTGGTCCGCGTTTATTTTTGAAATGAGGCATTCCAGAAGATTTACGCCCACATAAATGACAGCTGCCGCTGATGCAATCGCTATAAGCGTAAAGGCGTTGTTTAAGGAGCCTGCAATGCAGGAAATCAGCAATACGACCGCCTCTATCAGTAAGAACTGAATGATTTTCCTGACGATGATCTGTCTGATATTCAATTCCTTTGGCGAATAAACAACAAAAGAGGGCAGTATGCAAAAGAAGGCATATACAAAGGGCATGAAAAAAACATATGGGCTGATTCCCTCGAGAGATGGGGTGATGCAGCCGATAATACCAATAGCCAGGGTGATTCCTGACTGTATCAGAAGAAAGTCAATCATACATTTTTTTAAAAATTCTTTCCATTCCATTACGTTTCCTCCATAATTCTTTCCTTTACAGGCTTTGCATATTTACGGGATATGATAATCTCTTCGCCGTTTTCCATACAGGCAAGATAGCGTCCGTTCAAGGCAGGGCGGACAGAATTTATTTTCAGCAGACAGATTAAGAGGGATTTGGAGCATCGCACAAACTTATAAGGAGCCAGCTCTTCCTCCAATTCATAAAGCCGTTTTTTGAGTTCGAATACCATGTCCTGTGTATATGCAAATACGTTTTCGCCGACAGCCTCCACATACAGTATATCGCTTATGCGAACCTGCTGCTGTGAGGAGGTATCGGTATATCCCGTTAAGTGGTTTCCCTTTGCAAGACAATAGTTTTTGATATCTTCAAATTCCGGTGTCATTTCCATGCACTCAAGAATAACCCGCTCTTCCTGCTTCGACAGAACCGTTCTTATCGCTACCTTCATAAATTTGTCACTTCCTCTCAAATTACCATAGTACGCCATATCGTTCACTTTCAGTCCGATAGCGCAGCACACCGTATTTATTTTAGCAAAACCGTCTCTTTATTTCCACCGCTCAGTGATAAAGTGCATTTTAAACAGACGAGATGCAGAAGGGAGAAAATATTTTGATTTGACATTTTGTATATAACCAAAACATCCAAATGCCACGAAAAGTAGCAAAAAAATTCATAATGCCATTGGTACTTTCTTGTAATGTAAAATGCCGTTTTCTATAATCAAACCTGTCAATAGGCATAAGGCAGATTGACAGGTATTGCTTCAATGAGGTAAAATTCCCAAGATAAACAGGAGGTCACAAGTATGACATTTGCAGAAAAACTGAAATCCATTCGCAAACAGGCAGGATTTTCACAGGAAAAATTAGCCGAAGAACTGGGAGTATCAAGGCAGGCTGTTACAAAATGGGAAACAGACACAGGTATTCCTGATATTGAAAATTTAATGGCGATTTCCAAGCTGTTTGCGATTTCCATTGATGAACTTTTATCTAATGAAATAGGAACCAATAGCCCTCCGGATTTTCTTTTTGAGAGTGTTACGGAGTACGATATTGACGAGCCGAAAAGATATGATATGAAGTTTGGCGGCACAAAACGGTTGATATTGACAGGCTGGCACGGTGAGAAAATTCGTGTTCGTCTGGCATCGAATACGTTTTCAACACTGCAGAGTGATTTTAAGGTCAAGATTGATGATGTGAAAAGACGGATTGACGTGGATGTAATCCGTAAAAATGAAGTAACGGAAGCCAATGCCAAAGAATCGGTTTTTGTTTTCGTCCAAATCCCAATGCCATATATCGGGAAAGTTGAATGTGCAGCAAATGCAGAGACTGTTGAAATCCACTCTTTAGAATGCGACAGCATTGAACTTGATGTGAAGACATCAAATATTTTGTTAGAGGATGTAATCGGCACGGTAGAGATAAACTGCAATATGGATATGAACATCCTTTGCAGCTCATTAAATGGTGCGGTTGAAATCAATCAGCTATCGTCAACCTCAAAAATATATATTCCGGAGGGAATTCCGTTTACTGCCGTTACAAAGGGAAAACGTACAAGAATTTCATATGAAAAAGACGGAAAACAGACAGATGCTTTTGATGCACCGAATGCGGAAAATATCATTGAATTGAATGGGCTTAATAGTGAACTTGTTATCTGCACTCCGACAAAGGAGGCATAGCGTTGATGCAAGATTATAAATACAGACCTGTCCGCTTTTACGTAACTTGCTTTGTGACTACTTGGATATTTTGGATTGCGGCAGCCATTACCGGTAAATCCGGAGATGATAACGGTGTATCCATGATATTGATGCTGTTTGGTCTGATGTCTCCGGCGGTTACAGCCGTCACTACTGTATTGACTTCAAAAAACAAAACACTAAAGCAGGATTTAAAGCGAAAAATGATAGGATTTTATCGCATTAATCCTTTGAGTATTTTAGCAGGGATCATCGGATTTATGGTTATTGTGGTACTCTCTGTCTTCCTTTCACTGCTGTTTGGGCAGTCCATAGATCAATTGTCCTTTACCGAAGATTTCTCTTTCTCTATTGGCGGAACTTCCGCATTGCTGACGATCCTGCTTGCAGCGGTTATTGAGGAAATCGGTTGGCGTGGTTATGGAGAGGATTCAGTTGCCGCCTATTTTTCATGGTTTACGGAGTCGATCATTTTTGGCTTTGTATGGGCATTGTGGCACTTGCCGCTGTTTTGGATTGAGGGTACATATCATTATGGGCTTCGAGAGCTTGGTATAGGCTATGTGCTGAATTTTCTTATCAGTGTCGTCCCGATGGGATTTTTGACAACCTGGGTGTATGTGAAAAATAACCGTAGCATGCTTGCCTGTATTATTTTTCACTTGTTTGTGAATACCATGCAGGAGAAAATTGCCATGACTCCACAGACAAAATGTGTGGAAACAATTATTGTCTTTATCGCCGCGACATTGATCGTAGCGACAAATCGAAAGATGTTCTTTGAACGGGAACACATTGGAAATTTGTTAAGCAATGAGCGGGCGTCATTATGAAAATCAGAAAGGGGCTGAAATAATCAGTCCCTTTCATAAATTTGGAGTGAAAACAAAGGAGTGTTACTTCCGATTATTTATACATGCGCATACAAGGGCAATTCCTATGCCGAGTAAAACCCATGGTGCGGCCGAAGCGATGAAATCGATGGACGATTGTGTGAGAGTAAAGTTTGAGAGGGACAGTATGATTGACAGGATTATTGCAAGCCAGCCGATTATCATCATTCTGCGATTACTTTTCACGGTGTTCGTGTCTTTTTCAATTTTTTCAAGCATTTTCGGGTCTCCTTTCAGTAAATCATCAAGACTTATGCAATAAAGATTACTCAATGCGATAACGCTTACAATATCGGGATATGATTTCTCATTTTCCCAATTGGAAATAGTCTGGCGGGAGACGCCAAGCTTCTCGGCTACATTTTCCTGTGTCAGATCGGAGCTTATGCGGGCATCCTTTAGTTTCTTTCCGATTTCCATGTTGTGATTACTCCTTTCGAGGTTATCTTGCCATAGTTGAAGGGGAATGTCTATCAAATATTTTTTACAAAGGGGAATTTTTGCATCAAAAAGTTTTTACATGGGTGGAGTGAGGAGGATTTCTCGGAGATCGTATCCTTTCAACAGAGCATGTGAAATGCAAAAGATAATGGTAGTTTGGGCTGCATTTGTATGTTATACTCATTTTGTGGTAAATCAGTGGAGTTAGCGTGGAAAGAACGCCTAAAATACGGCGTTCTTCCCATTAATGATTAATTAGTATGGAGGCGACTATGCAGGAGCTTATAGTACCAAAGGTTTTAAAAAGAGGGGACACGATAGCGTTGATATCTGTTTCAGGAGGTCGGGCAGGAGATGAAGATATGCGCGACAGGTATGAAACAGGCAAGAAAAGATTGGAAGAAATATGGGGCGTTAAAGCGGTTCCAACCCCGAACGCATTGGCGGGCAGTGATTTTTTATATGAGCATCCGGAAAAGCGGGCGGAGGATTTCACATGGGCGTTAAAAAATAAGGAGATAAATGGGATTATCTGTATGATGGGCGGAGATGATTCCTACAGAGTGTTTCCGTATATAGATTTAGAAGCGGTCGCGAATAATCCCAAGGTGTTTATGGGGTATTCGGATATTACCTCTTGGATGGCCGTTTTTGCGAAAGCGGGAGTGAGGGCTTATTATGGGCCAAATTTATTAACGCCGATTGCCCAACCGATATCTTTGGACGAGTATACGAAAGCAGCGATAACAAAGTGCCTGTTTACAACGGAAATGTTAGGTGAGATTCCTTCTTGTGACAAGTATACGAATATCGAATGGAGAGATGTTTCCGAGGATGAAATTGTATGGACGCTTAACGCAGGTTATCGGATAATACAGGGAGAAGGCGTTGTCCGAGGCAGGATTTTTGGAGGCTGTGCGGGACCGTTACAGCAGATTATAGGGATTGACTTTTTCCCAACGTCAGATTTCTTTAGAGACTGTATCCTTGCTTTGGAGGTTCATTCCCCATATGGGAGTACGCTGGCCGGTCTGCACCAGCTCCGATCCCTGGACGCTGCCGGTGTTTTCAAATATTTAACCGGAATTGTAACCGGACAGATGGATGAAGCGGAAGAAAGAATGTTGACAAGATTCCTGAAATATGAAGCGAGGCGGGAGGATATTCCTGTCCTGGCGAATGTTGATTTTGTTCACAGAACCCCAATGACGGTTCTGCCAATGGGAGCAATGGCGGAAATTGATTGCAGGAACGCAACATTTAAAATCTTGGAAGCAGGAGTTACAGATTGAGAACAATTACAGATTGAGAACGATTACAAAGCATTGAAATTAAAAGGCAATTGTGCTAATATGTACCTATATTTTAATATTTATCAGGATGATACAGCATATTAATCAATGTGCCTGAATTGATTTTATAACATATTGAAAGGGTAAAGATTGTTATGTTGGATGGTCTTGTCTGCGGTTATCTGTTAAGACAGATTAATTTTGTCTGGGAGCGTATTGCTAAAGAATTATTAAAAAATTCGGATTTGAATTGGACACAGGTTGCCATTCTTGGCATATTGAGGAATGCTGAGAATCAGGAAATGTCATTAAAGGAGTTGGAAAAGGCCCTGAGTCTGACACAATCAGTTGTTGCCAGAAGTGTAACACAGATGGTTAATGCTGCCTATTTGGAGTATAAACCGAATCCGGATGACAAAAGAGTAAAAAGAGTGCATCTTCTTGCAAAAGGAACAGACTGCCATGAAAATATTTTTTCTTCTATGGAAGAGACAGAGGCACCGCTTTTAAAGGGGATGTCCGCGGGAGAAAAACAGATGTTCAGGGAGCTGCTTGAAAAAGCACTGGAAAACAGCGTTTCGCTGCAGGAGCAGTTGAAGAGATAAAATCATCAACATTGAAAAGGCTGCATGGGAATGCTTTTTCAATGTGAGGAGAGCATTCACAATAGAGAAAGGCGGATGATAAACATGAAGAATTTGAAAATGAGAACAAAAATCACCCTGCAGATAGCCATTGTTATTGTGATTTGCATTACCATGTTATATGTGATTGCCAACCAAAGCATGACAAGCATGATGAAAAAGTCTGAATTGGATAACATGAATGCGTCCCTCAATGCACAGACAAATATTATAAAACAGTATATAGATGAGCAGGAAACTCTTTTAACTGCTTTCAGTAAGGCATTTGAAGTTCGTGATTTATTGAAGAATCCTGATGACGCGGAAAAACAAAAGCGGGCGCAGGCATATACAGAGGCTTATTATCAGGAGCTTGACCGGTGGGAAGGTTTGTATATTGGTGAGTGGAATACGCATGTAATCGCACATTCCAATCCGGCAGTCGTGGGAATTACAACAAGAGAGGGTGATGCATTAAAAGCATTGCAGGATGCCATGGTTGAACAAAACGGACTGTACAATGCAGGAATTATCGTATCACCGGCTACAGGAAAACTTATATTGTCTATGTACTGCCCGGTTTTTGATGAAGACGGGAAAACGATCATCGGCTATGTTGGAGGCGGAACCTTTGCAGACGGATTAAAAGAATTATTGGATACAAGCTATGCGTCAACAGACACAAGCATGTTATATTCTATGATTAATGTAAATAACAGCACATATATTTTTGATGCGGACGAATCACTCATTGCAGGTGGGATAGAAGATTCCATGCTGTTATCTGTTATTGATAACTTGAAGAATAAGCAGAAGGGAATAGAAGGTGAATTAGAATACAGAGATGACAAGAGGGGCAAATCTATTGCCTGTTATCAATACATAGAGGAACATGGATTTGCTGTAGTTGCATATGACAGCGAATCAAATATCTATAAAAATGTCCGGACAAATATGCTGACACTGGCTGTTATTTGTATCATCTCCGTATTGCTTATCAGTGTATTGTCATGGTTCTTCATCAACATTAGTACAAAACCGTTGAAATATGCAGAAGAATCCATTATGAAGTTAAAGAAATTGAATTTGAAGAAAGATAACAAACTGGATTCCTATCTGCATTGCAGGAGTGAAGTCGGTCAGATAGCAACAGCGCTGGATTCCTTATACGCAACATTCCGGGATATTGTATTGACATTGAACAATTGCTCCGGTTCTTTAAATGATTCTGCTGTCAAGATGACAGATTACTCAGGAATATTATTGAAAAATGTGAATGAACATTCAGAAGCGACAGTGCAATTTGCCGACCATACGGAAAAGATTACACAGGCGGTATTGCATGTTGATGAAGAAATATCAAATATTACAGAGGTGGTGTCTAAGGTAGGAAATAAAATTCATCAGGGAGCAGGCCAAAGTGATGATTTGCTGGGACAAGTGTCAGAATTACAATCTGTTGCAAATAAATCCTTAGAAAACATCAGCTTGCAGATTGAAGAAAATCAAAAGGAAATTACTGAGGCATTGGAAAGCCTGCAGTCTCTGATGAGTATTGATGAAATGGCGACACAGATTTTAGATATTACAAGTCAGACGAATCTCCTGTCATTAAATGCATCCATTGAAGCGGCGCGTGCAGGCGAAGCAGGGAGAGGATTTGCGGTGGTTGCAGGCGAGATTGGAAATCTGGCAAACAGTTCCTCCAATACTGCCACGGATATTCAGGCAATATGCCAGGAAACAAGATTGAATATCGGCAAGGTGCAGAAATGTTTTGATGACATTATTGCATTTTTGCAAAA
>CAMWYL010000077.1 GCA_947178465.1 uncultured Lachnospiraceae bacterium
CATTTGCTCTTGCCGCTGCCGTAGACGCTGCCGCTGCTCTCGCGGCTTCACGCGCCTGAGCCTCCCTTGCAAGTCTCGCTTCCTCTTCCTCTCTGGACTCTGCATGTACAAAGTCTGTTCTGAGGTTGACGAAGTCTCTGGAAACATAGCCGTCGCCTTCTTCAATGGCAATCTTGACCCATCCGTCAAGCTCCTCTAAAACGATAAGCTCTTCCTCAATCGGAACCAGTCCAAGCACCGGAGACTCTGTGCTGGCTTCCTTTCTTACCTTCAGTGTCGTCGTATTGACAATCGCATATGTAGTGCCGACCTCTTTTGCAAGTGCCTCGGCCTCTTCCCCTACTACGCAAAACTCACCTTTTACATATCCCGTACAATTTCCTGAGGTAATCTTATACCAACCGTTCTCCTCCTCAATGAACTCGCCGACGGATTTGTCATACAGCTTACCGACAATCTCACCCTCCTCGCTCGGAATGCTTCTGACATTCACGTAATTATTTACACGAGCGATAACGAGTCCTGAGAAGTCCTGCTCATCCTGTGTCGCTTCCTCAGTGGTTTCCTCTTCGGTCTCTTCCTCCTCGGCAGTCTCTTCTTCGGTCATCTCCTCCGCAGCTTCCTCGGTTTCCTCTTCCTCAGTGTCATCATCATATACCTCAGTTGCGGAAAAGCCTGCGCTGAGCTTCACGTCATCCGCCTCATCACCGGTCTGCGGTGTCTCGGTCTCATCCTCCGACGCCGTATCAACCGACTGCGGTTCCTCAACCGAAACCTCCGTTGCTTCCAAGAACGACCCAAGTACATCCGGCGTTCTTATCAGAGCCTCAGGAACCGACTGTACCACCGACCAAATTCCCGGTTCAGAGATGCCGGCTCTCTCCGCTGCCTCTACAATGTTCGGACGAACACCGGAAACGCTCTCCAAATAAGCAATATTTTCAACAACCTCTATCTGTAAATCCTGTATGGTACTTCCCTCGTCCAACGCAACCGCTATGCCTGCAACCGGAACGGAAGAATGACTCACTCTTGCTTCAATTGTCATTCGGTATCCGGATAATGCCAATGTACCCGCAAGCGCACACGCCACAATCCTCATTCCATACTTGTTCATTTGATAATCCTCCAAGCAGTGTAAAAGAAATTTGTCATTAATGTTTCATTTTGGCCCTTAATTGTTACAACTTTGTTACACCTTGGAATAAAATTACCACATATTTTGTTAAATGTCAAGCCATCTTTTATACCATTTCGCACTAATTTCGAGCATTTTTGCCCATTTAACCGTTTATTACGAATAATTACGCTTAAAAATGTATCAAAAACCATACAACAGCATTTTTTTGCAACAGTTACATTTTCTTAACAACTATAACAGCTTCCGGGCAGAATTGACCGCATTTGCCCCGTCCGCGACTGCCGTTATAATCTGACGCATAGGCTTTTTACGGATATCTCCCGCCGCGAAAACGCCCGCCGCAGAGGTCACACAGCTCTCGTCCGCAAGAATATACCCGCTCTCATCCATCTCCACAAGCCCACGAAACCGTTCCGTGTTGGGATTTATCCCTACGGCAATAAAAATTCCGTTATTCTCCAGAGTGCTTTCCTCATTTCTTTCCTTATTATAAACAGTAATGCGTTCCACCATATCTTCTCCGGAAATCTCTTTTACTTCACTGTTCCAGATAAGCTCCACGTTTTCCTGCGAAAAAAGCCTGTCCTGAAGGCTGGCGGCCGCCCGCAGCGTATCACGCCGATGAATCAGGTATACCTTCTGACATATACCGGCAAGAAATATCGCATCCTCCACCGCGACATCCCCGCCGCCTACCACCGCAACCGTGCGCTTACGGAAAAATGCGCCGTCGCAGGTGGCACAATAGGAAACACCCATTCCCGCAAGCCGCTGCTCTCCCTCCACGCCAAGCATCGCATGGGTAGCGCCGGTCGCAAGAATCAGCGTTCTCGCCTCATAGTCTCCCTTGTCCGTGTGAACAACCTTGCGCTCCGCCTCAAGCGTTACGCCGGACACCTCCGCGATAATAAACGATACGCCAAACTGCTGCGCATGTGCGTGAAATTTATCCGCGATATCACCTCCGCTGATTTTGGGAAAGCCCAGATAATTGTCCACCTCATAGGTTGTCAGCACCTGACCGCCACTCACAGGGCTTCTGTCTATAACCGCAAGCTCCATCCCTGCCCTTATACCATAGATTGCCGCGCCAAGTCCTGCGGGACCGGAGCCTAATATCAATAAATCATACATTTATAATTCCTCCCTTTTCGTCTACGTCCATCCGCCGTCCAGTGTAATCACCTGTCCCGTGAGATAATCGTTTCCCTCACAGAGGCTTTTCACCAGTGCCGCCACCTCCTGCGGCTTTCCGACACGGTCTGCCGGAATCTCCTCTATCAGCGCCTCCAGCTCTTCCCCGCTGAGAAAGCGGTTCATGGCGGTATCAATAATCCCGCAGGCTATGGCGTTTACCTGAATATTGCTTGGCCCAAGCTCCTTTGCCAGTGCGCGGGTAAACGCGTTCATTCCGCCTTTGGACGCGGAATACGCGACCTCCATGGAGGCGCCGACGGTTCCCCATACAGAGGATATATTAATAATCTTTCCCTTTTTGCGCCGTACCATTCCCGGAACGGCCTCTCTGCATGTCAAAAAACAGGAATTGAGGTTCGTCGCAATCACTTCGTTCCATTCAGAATATGACATGTCTGTCATAAGTCCAACGTATGAAATACCCGCGTTATTGACAAGCACATCCAGATACGGGATGTGCGTAAACATTTTGGTCACCTCAGCTTCCTCATATATCGGAAAAGAAAAGCATTGGCAGCGGATGGCGTAATCCTCCTCAAGCTGTCCGGCAAGCGCCTCAAGCTTCTCTGCATTTCTGTGGCAGGCAAGGTACAAATCATATCGTTCCGCGGCAAGCCGCTGCGCGATTGCACTGCCAATCCCACCACTCGCGCCGGTTATCAATGCCTTTTTTCTCTCTGTTGCTTCCATATATATTATGCGCCTCCAAGCCGTCGCTACATCCAGTTTATCCGGTTGACAAATCGAATCTTCCGGGTGTCGCGCGTTATCCTTCCAATCTCATAGCAGTCATAAAACTGCGACACATGCTTTATCACAAAGTCCTTATGTTCTTCCCCCACAACCAGATTAAAGCCCACACCACAGTTAAAGGTGTGCAGCATTTCCTCATCACGGACATTTCCGGTGCTGCGAATATATTTAAAAATCGGCAGAACCCGCAACAGGGAAAGGTCAATCTCCGCAGTCAGTCCGTCCGGTATTACCCTGCACAAATTCCCTTCAATGCCCCCGCCCGTTATATGTGCCATCCCATGCAGCACATCCTGATCCGGCAGCCCCTTTATCGCCTTATAATAGGGCGTGTGCGGCTTCATAATCTGCTCAATAAAGGTCAATCCGTCAAGCTTGTCAAGCTTAATCTGTGGCAGCTTATCCATCAAAAGTCGCACGAGAGAATAGCCGTTTGTATGCAGCCCGTTTGACGCGACGGCAAGCACCGCATCACCCTCTTGAATGGCACTCCCGTCAATGATTTTCCCACGTTCCGCAATACCGGCAATGCTTGAGGTGAGCACATAGACGCCTGCGTCTACCACTGCGGGCTGTATGGATGTCTCACCACCCACAAGAGAGCACTCATTCTCCCGACACGCGTCCGCAATGCCTTTGACCAACGTTTTGATGGTATCCTTTTCCGCGTTTCCACACACTATGGTATCCAGCACTGCGAGCGGTCTTGCACCCATGACAACAATGTCATTTACGAGATGGTTGATCATATCATGGCAAATGGATTCCGTATAGCCATACTCCATTGCCAGCTTCTGCTTAGAGCCCGGCTCCTCTGATTTCAATACAAGTATCGGCTCCTTGATTTCCGGAAAATGAATGTCATACAACGAGGCAAACGGCCCGACTCCGTTCAGCACCCGCTTGTCCTCCGTCTCCAAATGCCGCGCCATTTCTTTCTTAATGGTATCCGTATAGGCAATATCAATCCCTGCCTTGCTGTAGGAAAGCCCCTCCGTCTCCCGCTCACTGCCCGCGAGGATTTCATCCACCGTTACATCCAATGCAAGCGCCAAATCACAGAGAATTTCAATATTGGGGTAGGCGGTTCCATTCTCCCATTTTGATACCGCCTGAAAGGATACATTCAGCTTATCCGCAAGCTGCTGCTGTGTCAACCCCATCGCCTTGCGCTTTCCCATGATAAAATTTCCGACCCTGATACTGTTGAGCATCTCAATACCTCCGTTTTCTTTGCAAGTAATTGAGTGTCTGAACCGTTCCTTGACACCCTTACCTTATCATAAGCACGGCATTCGTATATCGGCAATAACCGGCAAATTGAAGTTTACGGACGGATTCAACCATGCGTAGAAAAATCGTTGCCCGGCAGCGACCATATAATGATTTACGCTGTCGCACTTTCCCATCAAAGAACGGAGTGCCTCCCGTACCATGCGCTACAGCTCCATCCAAATCCCTTCGTCATGGATTGCGGCATTCTCCACCGCGCGGTAGAAGCGCTGTGCCTCATCATTGGCCGCCATAAGCGCGATCAGCTTTTCCGCCCCCCGCTCCTTTAAGCGCAGCCTGACCTCCCGCAAAAGCATTTGCGCAACGCCCGCGTGCCGGTAGCTCTTAATCACGCAAATCCAATCCAGATAAGCATTCAGCATCCCGTCAAAGCGGCTTGCTATAAGGGATGTATCGATTCTCCCTACCACCTGCCCATCCACATATGCCAACAGAGACAGTGCATTGGAAAACCGGCTGTCCGCAAAGGTATTACGCACTGCACGGACATAAGCGTCATCAATCTCCCACCCGTAGAAATCCTCCTCCGCGCGCAGGGCCTTTTCATAGCACACCACGTCTTCTATCTTATTCTCTGTAAATTCCTTAATCTCTATTGTCATTTTCTCTGCCCTTTTTCTATTCATCCTTCCTCTGTTCAGCCTGCACACGCCGCAGCACTCTCACAGTCTTATAAGCGCAGGCCAAACATCCGGTATCTGACTCATATGATTGCATCACACTTTCACATGCTCCAGGCAAGCTCCAGCGGCTTCTCTCCCATAAGCTCCACACTTCTCTCATCCGGCTGTGAAAAACCCACGAAAAACCGATAGTGCTCTCCTCCCGAAACGCGCTCTCCGTCCTCGTTCACTACCGTAAGCGACAGCTGTGGTATCTCAAGCGAGATTTCCTTCTCTTCTCCCTGCCTGAGCGCTACGCGCGCAAATGCACAAAGCGAAGGATTCGGTGTATCCAATGCGGAATCCTCCTTCTTTACATAAACCTGTAAAACATCCTCCGTATCCGAAGTACCCTCGTTCTTTACCGTTGCCGTTATCCTGAGCGCAGCCTTCGCGTCAGTACCCGCATCGGCACAGGCTGCCGCTTCCATGACACGGCATTTTCCATAGGTCAGGCCATAGCCGAAGGGATACTGCGCCTTCCGCTCCATATAGCGGTATGTCCTTCCCTTCATGGCATAATCCGTAAAGGCCGGAAGCTCCTCCAGCGTTTCATAGAAAGTCACCGGAAGCTTTCCGGAAGGAGAGCATTCTCCGAAGAGTACCTCTGCCGCCGCGGTACCGCCCTGACCGCCGGGATACCACAACTGCAGAACAGCAGAAAAATGCTCCGACGCATAGCTTAAATCCACATCACTTCCCGCCATCATGCAAAGAATGACAGGTGTGTCAGTTTTCGCGAGTGTTTCCATCAGACGTCGCTGGGATTCAGGGAGCTGCAAATCCCGCTTGTCGCCGGATTCATCCATATTGCTCACATCGCCGCCCTCTCCCTCCATGGTCTCATCCAAGCCAACGCACAAAATAACCACATCACTGTTCCGGGCTACGATTTTTGCCTCGGCCAGACGGTCAAACTCCTGTGCCAGATTCTCGGTCTTCTTCTTGAACAGTTCGCATCCGACGGAGGTCAATACCCGCACGTCGTCTCCGAGATACCGCATCAATCCCTCCTGCACTGTCACGAAATCCGATGCCGTTCCATGATAATTTCCAATCAGCGAGGCACGGCTGTTCGCATTCGGGCCAATGATTCCAAGCGTCTTTATCTTTTCCTTTTTCAGCGGCAGGATACCGTCGTTTTTCAGCAACACAAAGCTTTCCGTCGCCGCCTTCTTTGCCAACGCCAGATGCTGCGCGCACTCCACCTTGTCATAGGGAATCAAATCAAATTCGCTGCCGTCAAACAGGCCCAACAGATAGCGCGTGGTATACAGCCGTATCGCGGCCTCGGTAATTTGTTCTTCTGTGACAAGTCCGTCCTCATAAGCACCCAGCAAATGCAGATAGGTCACACCACAGTTCAGGTCACAGCCCGCAGCCATCGCCATCGCGGCAGACTCACGAAATGTTGAGGTCACCTTGTGATGCTCGTGAAAATCCTTGAGCGCCCAGCAGTCAGAAACTACATGTCCCTCAAACCCCCATGTTCCCCGAAGAATGTCCTGCAAAAGGGTCTTACTGCCGCAGCACGGTTCCCCGTTTGTGCGGTTATACGCACCCATCACGGATTCCACACCCGCCTCCTTTACCAGTGCCTCGAAGGCCGGAAGGTAAGTCTCCTGCATGTCCTTCTTGGAAACCTCGGCATTGAACTCATGGCGCAGCGCCTCCGGTCCCGAATGCACTGCAAAGTGCTTAGCGCAGGCCGCAGCCTTCATGACCTCACCTTCTCCCTGAAGTCCCTTCACATAGGCTACGCCCAGACGGCTTGTCAGGTATGGATCTTCCCCATAGGTCTCATGTCCTCTTCCCCAGCGGGGATCACGGAAGATATTGATATTGGGCGACCAAAAGGTAAGTCCCTTATATATGTCACGGTCCTCCAAAGCGGAATACGCATTATATTTCGCCCGTCCCTCAGTTGCGACGACATCCGCGATTTCCTGTATCAGGTCTGTGTCAAATGTCGCAGCCATTCCGATCGCCTGCGGAAATACGGTCGCCTGCCCCGCTCTTGCAACACCATGCAACGCCTCATTCCACCAATTATATGCCGGAATCCCGAGCCGCCCAATCGCAGGAGCTTTATAACTGAGCTGACTTGCCCGCTCCTCCAGTGTCATTTTTTCCACAAGTGCCTTAGCTTTCTCCCGTGCGGTTTTTCTGTCCATAAGATATCCCCTTCCTTTCGTTTCCTTTGTTGATATCAGTATAGCACAATCAGCGAGGAAAAACTAATTTTGGCAGTTAAAATCGCTTTTTAAAATGTCCTCTGCCTAAAAACTCAATAAAGCCCTTGTCTCTCAGGAATTGAAGCTGCTGACGGATTTTTGCCTCAACATTGTGATTTTCTATATGCTTCGCCTGCAAAAAGTTTATATATGCATATACGTCCTGTAGGCAAAATTCATTTGCTTCTATATTATTCACGCAATTAAGTACATCCAACAGCCATGAGCGCGAATTGATATTTTGGGTTTCCGGCCTTTTTATCTGTGCATACTTTTCTACTACCGCGCTTGTCGGTTCAATTATGCTGTTTTTAATTATGTATATTTTCCCCTGCTCCGGAATTTCAGAATATAAAATATTGTAGCCTGTCCATCCTGCACGCCGAGCCGTAGCTGCAAGCGGCTTTCTCTTCTCAATTTTCTGCAGAACAAAGAAAAACTTGGGAATCAGAAGGAGATCCGTTACAATGTAGTCTGCAGAATACCGCATCACAACGATTACATTTCATGTCTGCAACAGGCGCGTTATTTTTTAATTCAGATATATGCGAATTGCCGCAGCAAGGACAAAACATGTTTTTACCGACCCGGCTTTCGCTCATCACTCTTATTTTTTGCGCCTTACTTTTATAATCTTCTCCTAATGATTTGTCAAGGTGTAAATCCATCCAATTTCAATCCATTCTTTTTAAATTTCTCGCTCTGCCATTCTTGCGTTCCTATGAACAAATCCGCATAACAAAAGCCCCTTGAATGCAAGCATTACTCTCACTGCACGAATTACTGCGAAGGCAAGAGACAACCTCCACTGCGCTTCGCTACGTGTCGGTCGTCTCTTGCCTTCCTATGAATTACAGTATGTAAAAGAGTCCTCCGAGTAAACTCGAGGACTCTTTCCACATACTGCAATTCGCAGTAATTCTTATCTCTTTGAAAACTGCGGAGCACGTCTTGCTGCCTTCAAGCCGTACTTCTTTCTTTCCTTCATACGAGGGTCACGGGTTAAGAAGCCTTCCTTCTTAAGAACCGGTCTGTAATCTGCGTCTGCCTGCAACAGGGCTCTGGAAATACCATGTCTGATTGCACCTGCCTGACCTGTGTAGCCGCCGCCACATACGTTCACGAGTACGTCAAACTTATCTGCCGTATCTGTCGCTACCAAAGGCTGACGAACGATAACCTTCAGGGTCTCTAATCCGAAATAATCGTCAATCCCTCTTTTATTGATTGTAATATTACCTGTACCGGGCATTAAATATACTCGGGCAATAGATTTCTTTCTTCTGCCTGTGCCATAATATCTTGAAGCATTTGCTGTTTTTGCCATTTTAATTTCCTCCTTTATTTGTCCCTTTGATTAAAATGTCAATACTTCCGGCTTCTGAGCTGCATGCTTGTGCTCAGGTCCCGCGTAAACAAAGAGTTTCCTGTACATTTCACGTCCTAAAGGTCCCTTGGGAAGCATTCCCTTAACAGCATGCTCAATAACCTCTTCCGGCTTCTTGTTCAGCTTCTCTCTCAATGTCGCCTGCTTCATACCGCCGACATAATCGGAATGATGATAGTAAATCTTCTGATCCATCTTCTTTCCGGTTACCGCAATCTTCTCAGCATTAATAACGATTACATAATCACCTGTATCAATATGCGGTGTGAAAATCGGCTTTCTCTTGCCTCTCAATACACTTGCAACCTCTGCTGCCAAACGTCCTAACGTCATGCCTGTAGCATCGACTACATACCACTTTCTATCAATTGTAGCTGGGCTGGCCATAAATGTTTTCATTACGTTCCCTCCATATTACCTTGTCTTTGGATTTCCAAAATCCAATTCGACTGTTCTATTTGTTCCGTTCTCCTCATAATCCGCAGATGTCCGGCTGCATTTTATGATTTCCGGGAACAGGTTCAATACTATATCTCAATGCCTCGTCGGGGCTTTGACTTGGCATTAGAAACTCCGTCACAATAATGTATTTTACTACACGTCCCCGCGTGTGTCAATACCCAAAGCGCCACTCTTTTACTTCTTTTCCAACTTTTTCAAAATATCCAGACTGTGGTTCGAGGCGCCGATCAAATCCCTTCTCTCGCAGGTTTTCATATGGTACTCCAGCCACAAACGGAAGGTTTCCTCATCCATCGCGTCAACAATATCCCTGATGAACCCCGTCGCCCCGTCCGTTGCCACCAGCCGTTCCCGCTCTACCGGAAGCCCGGCCGTCAGGCCTTCGATTTCCTCCACGCGCACCATTTCAAAGAGATCCTCCGGCTTGGACAAACAATGGAAGTCCTCCGTAAGCATGTTTTTCTCAAGCAGTTCCCGGATTTTTCCCTGTATAAAAGCAAATTGCACCACCACACTGTCATTCATACAGTACGCGACACAGATATGCCCGCCCGGCTTCGTGACCCGCACCGCCTCCTTCAACGCCGTCATTTTGTCCGCTTCATTATATAAATGATACATCGGCCCCAGCAACAGCGTCAGGTCAAAGCTTTCGTCCGCAAATGCCGACAGATCTAACGCCGTTCCCTGACAGGATTCCATGTCCTCCGACCCATCCAGCTTGCCGCGCAGGATTTCCAGATTGTGCGCAACCAGCTCCACCGCGGTCACCGAATATCCCTCCTTCGCAAGTGTAACGCTGTAACGTCCCGTTCCCGCACCGATTTCAATGATTCGCCTGCTTTTGTCCTCCTCCAAAAGCTCGTGAATATACTTCATGGTTGTCAGATATTCCACCTGACCGTGTCTGCGCAAAAGACGCCCTTCTTCATCATAATTATTGTAGTAATCCTCTAAATAATTCATACCGATCCTCCATTCCGTCTTGCAATGCAAAAAACCTGTCAGACAAAGCTCTGTCTGACAGGTTTCTAAATGCTGTTATTGTGTCCTGCAAAATAATCCTTCACCCAATCAAAGCTACCGGATACCCTGCCTGCCGCGCATTACAGATTTTCCCATCAGACATAAACCCTTTCCCCAAAACGGATACGGGCTTACATTCTTAACTGATGAATAAAATCCAAACAACTGCGTCATATTCAAGGTCTCCTTTCCTCTCATGGTGTGCCTTATATCGATATAATTGTTTATACAATACACCGCAAAAGCATCCATGTCAAGAAAATTCTCTGCTTTTCGGAGAAAAAACACAAAAAGGCCGCATTACCCGTTTTTTCTCTGATACATGTATTCTTTTATGCTTTTGCTGAACAGCAGCAGCGCTGTCGATGCAATGCCATAAAGCACAAGCAACGCGAGAATCAGAACATAAGGCACCGGAAGCGGCCCAAGTGACATCAGCCCGGGAATTGCCATTATCACCACCACGACTGACAGGATCCCGCCTGCGATATACAGATAACGCACCCATGAAAACCCGTAAATCAGCAAGGCAGACAATAAAAGATGCACCGCAAAATGCGTCAGCTTAAGGCTTCCCATAAAAAATGTCAAAATATCACAAAAGATATTCACTCCCACAATCGAATAAACAAGCAGCTTTCCCGTACGATACATTTTCTCCTGCCGCGCCTCAAACTGCTCCATCTCCTCCTGCTTCTCCGCGTCAGACGTCTGTTCCTCCTCATGTTCCCACCAATTTTCCATATGTTTCCTCCATTTCCCAAGCTTATCCTTTTGTACTATAAAAACTCGTATTTCACCAGCGTCAGCCCGCACGCCGGCGCCGTCGGTCCTGCCTTGACCCGGTCCAGTGAAGCCAAAATATCCGCCATCTCCTCCGGTCGCCGACGACCTCTTCCGACCTCCATCAG
>CAMWYL010000078.1 GCA_947178465.1 uncultured Lachnospiraceae bacterium
TCGAGCGGTCTCGTGGGCTCGGAGATTGTTATAAGAGACAGAGACAGTTGAACTGGGTGTTTATGAGATTATTCCGGTTGCGATGCAGCGGTGTGTCATGAAGCTTGACGATAAGAAGGCAAGAGCCAAGACCGCCAGATGGCAGGCCATTGCGGAGGCGGCCGCCAAGCAGAGCAAACGCGGCATTATTCCACAGGTTCGAGAGGTCATGGAATATCGGGAGGCACTGCGGTATGCCGCGGATATGGACCGTAAGCTTGTGCCGTATGAGCTGGCGGAAAGTTTGAATGATGCGTCCGGCATGGCAGGGACGAGAAGCATTATCGGAGGGCTTGTGCCGGACTGTTCCGTTGCAGTCTTTATCGGTCCGGAGGGCGGCTTTTCCGAGGATGAGATACAGGCGGCCATGGACTGCGGAATGAATCCGATTACCTTAGGCCGGAGAATTCTGCGTACCGAGACGGCGGGAATGACGGTAATGGCATGGATCATGTATCAGCTGGAACAATAGGTTTTGCGTTTACGCTGCCGAGTGACGATTTTTATTGCCTTTATGCATTCAAGTATGGTACGATAGGAAAGATGTAGGGTACTACATAGCCGTATGTGCACCAAACCTGTATAAAAGGCATATTTATATAACAAGATAAAATAATAATGTACTTATTCCGCAAGGACTTGCCTTGCGGGATGATGCGTTTGAAGGTGTGGATATGATGGAAGCTTATTTAGACAACTCGGCAACGACAAAGGTGCTGCCAAGCGTAGCGGCATTGATGACCCAAATTATGTGTGAGGATTACGGAAATCCTTCAAGTATGCATAGAAAAGGCGTGGAAGGTGAACAGTATGTGCGGTATGCAAAGGACGTAATCGCAAAATGCCTGAAGGTGCAGGAAAAGGAGATATTCTTCACCTCCGGGGGTACAGAGTCCGATAATATTGCACTCATAGGCGGCGCGTATGCAAACCACAGAAGCGGCAGGCATATTATCACGACCGGTATAGAGCACCCGGCAGTTCTGCAGACATGTGCCTTTCTTGAGGAGCAGGGGTTTGAGGTGACATACCTCCCTGTTGACGCAAACGGCGTTGTGCGCCTGCAGGATTTGGAGCGCGCGATTCGGCGCAATACCATTCTTGTCTCAATGATGCATACGAATAATGAAATCGGCTCGCTGCAACCCATTGAACAGGCGGGAGAGCTGATAAAGCGCATGAATCCGGCCATTCTGTTTCATGTGGATGCGGTGCAGGGTTTTGGGAAATTCCGGATTTATCCGAAGCGGATGAAGATTGATCTGCTGTCAGTCAGTGCTCACAAGATTCACGGACCAAAGGGTGTGGGCTTCCTCTATATCAATGAGAGCGCAAAGGTGCGCCCGATTATGTTCGGGGGCGGACAGCAGAAGGGGATGCGGCCGGGAACGGAAAACGTGCCGGGGATTGCGGGTATGGCAAAAGCCGTGGAGGAGATGCAGGTAGACTTTGACGATAAGATAAACTATTTGTATGATATTAAGGAACGTTTTATCCGGGGCGTGAGCGGGATTGACGGCATTAAGATTAACGGGCTTACCGGCAGAGACAGTGCGCCGCATGTGGTCAGCGTCTCCGTACAGGGAATACGAAGCGAGGTACTCCTTCATGCGTTGGAGGATAAGGGCATTTATGTATCTGCGGGAAGTGCCTGCTCCTCCAACAAGCCGATGCCCTCGGCAACCCTGAAGGCCATCGGAGTAGAACGGCAGTATCTGGACTCGACACTCCGCTTCAGTTTCAGCGTATTTACGACCGTGGAGGAGATTGACTACACGATTCAGAGTATGGTGGAAATTATACCGATGCTTAGAAGATATACCAGAAGATAGGACTGTGGCCGAGGGACTGCTGCGCGCCGGCAAGGGAGGATTTGGATATGAAATACAGTACGTTTTTGATAAAATACGCGGAAATCGGCGTGAAGGGGAAGAACAGATATATTTTCGAGGACTGCCTTTGCGCACGTATTCGTGGCGCGCTTGCACATTGTGAGGGGGACTTTGAGGTCACCAGGTCACAGGGAAGAATATACGTCAACGCGCTAACTGACTTTGACTTTGATGAGGCGGTGGAGAGTCTGAAAACGGTGTTCGGCATCTCGGGGATCTGCCCCGTCATTAAACTTGCGGATGAGGGTTTTGAAAAGCTTTCGCAGGCAGTGGTGGAATATATGGATGCCGTATATGCTGATAAGCACATTACCTTTAAGGTAGAGGCGCGCAGGGCAAGAAAGGATTATCCCAAGGAATCAATGCAGATCAACTGTGATATCGGTGACGCGCTGTTAAAGGCGTACCCTGATATCCGGGTGGATGTGCACAAGCCGGATGTCATGCTCCATATAGAGATTCGGGAGATGATTTATGTCTACTCTGTTGAGATTGCGGGACCGGGCGGGCTTCCCATCGGTACCAACGGCAAGGGGATGTTGCTCTTGTCCGGTGGAATCGATTCGCCTGTTGCCGGCTATATGATTGCAAAGCGCGGCGTGGCGATTGACGCGGTATATTTTCATGCACCGCCCTATACAAGCGACCGTGCAAAGCAGAAGGTGGTCGACTTGGCAAGGCTGGTAGCCCGTTACAGCGGGCCCATTAACCTGCATGTGATCAACTTTACGGATATCCAGCTCTACATTTATGATAAGTGTCCGCATGATGAGCTGACCATTATCATGCGTCGTTATATGATGCGCATTGCGCAGCAGCTTGCCGAGGAGAACGGCTGTCTCGGACTGATTACGGGTGAGAGCATCGGGCAGGTTGCGTCACAGACCATGCAGTCCCTGTTGGCGACCAACGACGTCTGTACCATGCCGGTGTATCGTCCGCTGATCGGCTTTGACAAGCAGGAAATCGTCACGATTTCGGAGAAGATCAATACCTATGAGACCTCTATTCTGCCCTATGAGGACTGCTGTACGATTTTCGTTGCAAAGCACCCTGTCACCAAGCCGAACCTGAATGTGATACGTCGTCATGAGACCAACCTTGACGAGGGAATCGATGCGCTTGTAAAGACCGCGCTTGAGACCGATGAGGTGATAAACGTCAGCTTTGTGTAAAGGAAAACAAAAGAAAAACACCGGATATGATAATGCATACGCGATGCATTGCATATCCGGTGCATTTTGACTTTACGTACTTCGTTGGCAGATTAGATTAAGTACGGCTTCAATACGTCCATAATCTCATCAACGCTGCCCTCAGCATGAATATTCAAGTCGATAGGCTTAGATAAATCCAAGCTGAAGATACCCATGATTGATTTCGCATCAATAACGTATCTGCCTGAAACAAGATCGAAATCATAATCGAACTTTGTGATATCATTAACAAAGGATTTTACCTTGTCAATGGAGTTTAAAGAAATCTGAACAGTCTTCATTCTGACTACCTCCTTTTAAATATACCTTCCTTTTTTATAATAAAGGTAAACAGTGGAAAAGTCAACCGAAGATAAGGAACAGATGTAATGAAAAATGACGAAAATAAGTAAAAAATATGTACAAATTGTCACCAAACAAAGGAGAATGAGGTAATTCTGATGAAAACAGTAGCATTTCACAATTTAGGATGTAAGGTAAATGCCTATGAAACGGATGCAATGCTGCAATCGCTGCAGGAAAACGGATACAGGGTGGTCCCTTTCGAGGAAAAGGCCGATATATATATTGTAAATACCTGTACTGTCACCAATATAGCAGACAGAAAGAGCCGGCAAATGCTTCACAAGGCTAAGAAAACCAACCCACAGGGAATTGTCGTAGCGGTGGGCTGCTACGTTCAGACCGATACGGCGGCGGTCGCAAAGGATGATGCGGTTGATTTGCTGATCGGGAATAACCGGAAGAAGGATTTGGTAAAAATCCTGGAAGCTTATATGGAAGGAACTGCGTCAGAAAGCGTCATTGATATCAATCATACAAATGAATATGAGGAGATGAAGCTGACAGGAACGCAGGAGCATACGCGTGCTTATATAAAAATTCAGGATGGATGCAACCAATTCTGCACATACTGTATGATACCATATGCGAGAGGACGTGTCAGAAGTCGGAAAAAATCCGATATCCTTGAGGAAATAAAAGGGCTGGCAGCCGCGGGGTATCAGGAATTTGTGCTCACGGGGATACACATCAGTTCCTACGGCATGGATTTTAAGGAGGAGACAGACAAGGATCAAAGGCTGCTGTCCCTGATCCGGGAGATAGATGCGTCAGAGGGTGTGGAGCGGATTCGCCTCGGCTCTCTGGAGCCGCGTATCGTGACAAAGGAATTCGCACAGGGTATTGCGCAGCTTCAGCATATCTGTCCGCATTTCCATCTGTCTTTGCAAAGCGGTTGTGCCGCGACGCTCGGGCGGATGAATCGCCGATACACGCCGGAGGAGTTTGCGCAGAGCGTGGCGTTTCTGCGGGAGGAATTTGCGCATCCTGCGATTACAACCGATGTGATAGTGGGCTTTCCGGGCGAGACAGAAGAGGAGTTTGCCGAGACTGTGCGATTTGTTGAGGATATTCATTTCTTCGAGATGCATATTTTCAAATATTCCAAGCGCAAGGGAACAAAGGCTGCCGTGATGACCGGGCAGCTTTCCGAACAGGTAAAGATCCGGCGGAGCGCGCGGCTGCAGCAGGTAGAGATGTGTGCTTCCAAGGAATTTCGGGACTTTTATATCGGTAAAGAGACAGAAGTGCTGTTTGAGGAGAAAAAGCAGATTGCCGGAAAGGAATACTGGGTCGGACATACCCGCGAATATGTAAAGACGGCGGTTAGCGCGCGGACGGGGGACAACCTCTCAAACAGGCTGATGCACGGTGTTGTAAGCGGGTATCTTACGGAGGAAATTCTGCTTATGGAGCAGGCGGATACACGAATATAAAAGTATTTATTGAATTTTCATTCGGATTAAGTTATGATATGAATAACGATGATTACGGCTTGGCAGGACTCTGACGGAATGAAAGGAGCATAGACAAATGGAAGACTTAACTCGCACACAATACATACAGCTTGCACCCGATGACTTGGGTGAGACCCGTTCCGTGAAGGATGTGATTGCTTCCGTGTATGCTGCGCTTATGGAAAAAGGGTACAATCCGGTTAATCAGATAGTAGGCTATATTATGTCGGGCGATCCCACATACATTACCAGTCATAAGGGCGCAAGGGCCATGATTATGAAGGTTGAGCGGGATGAGCTTGTGGAAGAGATGTTTAAGTCCTATATTGTCAATGAAGGCTGGCGGCAGCTCAGATAGTCATAGTATGTATGTGGCACGGTATGTAACATACCGTGTGGGAATCGGGAGAGATACATGAGAAAGATGGGACTTGATTTTGGGGCTAAGACAGTCGGTGTAGCCATCAGCGACCCCCTGCTTGTCACAGCGCAGGGAATCGAGATTGTGCGGAGAAAGTCAGAGAGCAAGCTGCGTCAAACACTTGCGAGAATCGAGGAGCTGATCGTAGAGTACGAGGTGGATGAGGTGATTCTCGGATATCCGAAGAATATGAATGACTCATTGGGAGAACGTGTTGAGAAAACGCTCGCGTTCAAGGAGATGCTGGAGCGCAGGACAGGATTGCCGGTGCAGCTCTGGGATGAGCGGCTGACTACGGTAGCGGCGGATAAAACCATGATGGAGGCCGGTATACGGCGTGAGAACAGGAAAGAGTACGTCGATATGATAGCGGCGGTTTTTATCCTGCAGGGATATTTGGATTTCTGCCGGAACAGTGCGCAGGAATCAAAGAGTGATGCATGAGAAATGGAGGACATTCGTAGTGGAGAAAATTACCTTTATGCCGGAGGGTGAGGAAGCAGTGGAATTTTACGTTCTGGAGCAGACAACCATCGGCGGGGTGAATTATATTCTGGTAACAGATGCGGAAGAAGAGGAAGATGGGGAAGCATATATTCTAAAAGCGCAGCCGGGCACGGACGAGGCGGAGCAGGTATATGAAATGGTCGAAGATGATGCGGAGCTGGAAGCGGTATCGGGCGTTTTTGAACATATGCTTGATGACATTGACCTCATTTAATTGAACAAGAGGTTCGTTAAAAAGAAAGAACGAATAAAGTCAGGAGGTTTATTTTGAAACAGAACAAACAACAAAATACGTCGAAGCTTAAGATTATTCCGTTAGGAGGTCTTGAGCAGATTGGAATGAACATTACTGCCTTTGAGTATGAAGACAGTATTGTTGTGGTGGATTGCGGGCTGAGCTTTCCGGCAGATGATATGCTGGGGATTGACCTTGTTATTCCCGACATCACTTATCTTAAGAACAATCAGGACAAGGTCAAGGGCTTCGTCATTACGCACGGGCACGAGGACCATATCGGCGCCCTGCCCTATGTACTGAAGGAAATGAATGTACCGGTGTATGCGACCAAGCTTACGATGGGAATCATTGAGAATAAACTGACAGAGCATAATCTGATGAACCATGTCAGAAGAAAGGTGGTCAAGTTCGGACAAAACATTAATCTTGGCTGCTTCCGGATAGAATTTATCAAGACAAATCACAGTATCGTTGATGCGGCTGCGCTGGCAATCTATTCCCCGGCGGGCATTGTCGTGCATACAGGTGATTTTAAGGTGGATTATACGCCCGTCTATGGGGATGCAATCGATTTACAGCGGTTTGCGGAGCTCGGGAAAAAGGGTGTCCTTGCATTGATGTGCGACAGTACCAATGCTGAGCGGCCGGGCTTTACACCGTCCGAGAAGAAGCTGGGGCCGGTGTTTGACGCGCTGTTTGAGGAGCATAAGAAGACAAGAATCATTATTGCGACCTTTGCGTCGAATGTGGACAGGGTTCAGCAGATTATCAACTCCGCCGATAAATTTGGCAGGAAGGTCGTGGTCGAGGGGCGCAGCATGGTGAATATCATGGAGACGGCCTCCAGTCTGAAGCGTATTAATGTGCCGGAGAACACGCTGATTGATATTGAGCGGCTGAAGAATTATCCGAAGGACAAGACTGTTATCATTACCACGGGCAGCCAGGGCGAGAGTATGGCTGCGCTAAGCCGTATGGCAAACGGCATGCATAAAAAGATCAGTATTATGAAGGGGGACACGGTCATCTTCTCCTCCAACCCGATTCCGGGCAATGAGAAGGCGGTGACGCGGGTTATTAATGAGCTTTTCAAGAAGGGCGCGGATGTTATTTTTCAGGATACTCATGTGTCGGGACATGCCTGTCAGGAGGAGATTAAGCTGATTTATACGCTTACCAAGCCTAAATATGCGATACCGGTGCATGGTGAGTACAAACATCTGATGGCGCAGGCGAAGCTTGCGATGGAGCTTGGCATTGACAAAGAGGATGTATTTATTCTACAGTCCGGAGATGTGCTTGCACTGGATGAGGAGAGTGCAACCGTTACGGGAAAGGTGCCGGTAGGAACGGTGCTGGTGGACGGCCTTGGTGTCGGGGACGTCGGCAACGTCGTACTTCGCGACAGACAGCATCTTGCGGAGGACGGTATCCTGATCGTGGTGATGTCTTTGGACGGGGCAAGCGGAGAACTGCTTGCGGGACCCGACATCGTTTCGCGGGGATTTGTATATGTAAAGGAATCGGACGAGCTTCTTGAGGAGGCGCGCAAGCTGATTGAGAAGGCGGTGCTTGGCTGTCTCAAGAAAAACATTACCGATTGGGGTAAGATTAAGAGTACCATTAAGGACACGCTCGGCGAGTTTGTATGGAAGAAGACGAAGCGGCGCCCGATGATTTTGCCGATTATCATGGAGATTTAACAGGCATTCGGCGGCATGTACAGAAATGGGGATTAGGTTATTATGAATGTAAAGCAACTATTGGGAGCAATCGTGGGTATGGTGGTCCGGATTGCGCTGGCAGCAGTTATTATAATGGCGGTATTTAAGCTGGCGGTCGGCGCCTATAATTTCGGATATCAGGTTTTTGCGGATATTCCGATGTCCGAGGAGGGCGGCTGGGTGGTCAGCGTCATCATTACCGAGGAACAGGACAGCAGGGATGTTGCGGAGCTTCTTGAGCAGAGAGGGCTGATAGCCGATGCGAACGTGTTCTATGTTCAGGAGCAGCTTTCCAAGGCCTATAAGGGTAAGATTCAGCCGGGAACATATGAGCTGAGTACCGCAATGAGTGCGGAGGAAATGTTGCGCATTATGTGCAGAGCAGACGAGGAGACGGAGGAATAACGCGGTGATGGACGAAAGGATGGAGACCTTTATACATTCCTTTGACAGTGCAAAGCCCGAATATTTATGTGAGCTGGAGAGCTATTCCAAGGAAACCAATGTTCCGATTATCCGACCGCAGATGCAGAGCCTCCTTAGAGTTTTAATCACATGGAGACGCCCGATGCGCATTCTGGAGGTTGGCACGGCCATTGGTTTTTCTGCGCTGTTGATGAGCGAGTACGCGCCCGCCGGGTGTCGGATTACGACGATAGAGAAATACGAGAAGCGCATTCCCGTTGCGCGGGAGAATTTTGCGCGGGCGGGAAAGAACGACAGGATTACGCTGCTGGAGGGGGATGCCGCGCAGGTGCTTGCAGGGCTTTCCGAGGACGGCGGCTATGATCTGATATTCATGGACGCCGCAAAGGGGCAGTATATTCATTTCCTGCCGGAGGTGCTGCGGTTGCTGGCTTCGGACGGTCTTTTGATATCCGACAACATTCTTCAGGAGGGAGAGATTGTGGAGTCAAAGTATGCCGTCACAAGGAGAAACCGCACGATTCACAACAGGATGCGGGAATATCTGTATGCGCTGACACATTGTGAGGAGCTTGAGACCACGATACTTCCGATTGCGGACGGGGTGGCGCTCTCCGCCAAAAGGGATGCGCGCTGCCTGGCGCAGACGCATAATCCGTAAATGGATTTGAAATGGTGATGAAGATGAAAAATAATAAGAGAGTAGGAAAGCCGGAGCTTTTGGTGCCGGCAAGTAGCCTGGAGGTATTGAGGACGGCTGTAATCTTTGGTGCGGACGCGGTTTATATCGGTGGCGAGGCATTCGGGCTGCGTGCAAAGGCGAAGAACTTTTCCATGGAGGAGATGGCGGAGGGAATCCGCTTTGCACATGAGAGGGATGTGAGGGTATATGTGACTGCCAATATTCTTGCGCATAACGCTGACCTTGCGGGAGCGCGCGCATATTTTGAAGAGTTAAAGGAGCTTCGCCCGGACGCGCTGATTATCTCTGACCCCGGGATGGTCATGCTCGCGAAGGAGATTTGCCCCGAGATAGAAATCCATATTTCCACACAGGCCAACAATACAAATTATCAGACGTATCTGTTCTGGTACCGGCAGGGGGCAAAGCGCGTGGTTTCCGCCCGCGAACTTTCCCTGAACGAAATCCGTGAGATCAGGGAGCATATTCCGGAGGATATGGAAATCGAGAGCTTTATACACGGTGCGATGTGCATCTCGTACTCGGGACGCTGTCTGCTCTCGAATTACTTTACGGGGCGGGACGCCAATCAGGGCGCCTGTACGCATCCGTGTCGATGGAAGTATGCCGTCGTTGAGGAAAAACGCCCCGGAGAATATCTGCCGGTGTACGAAAATGAGCGTGGGACCTATATTTTCAACTCCAAGGATTTGTGCATGATCGATCATATTCCCGAGCTGGTGAGGGCGGGGATTGACAGCTTTAAAATCGAGGGGAGGATGAAGACTGCGCTGTATGTGGCATGTGTGGCGCGCACCTACAGAAGAGCGATTGACGATTATTTTGTGTCGGAGGATATGTACCGCGCGAATATGGAATGGTATCGTGAGGAAATCGGTAAGTGTACATACCGGCAGTTTACGACAGGCTTTTATTTTGGTAAGCCGGATGAGAACACCCAGATATACGACAGCAGCACCTATGTGAACGAATATGTTTACCTTGGAACCGTGGACAGTGTTGATACGCGCGGCTTTGCGGGCTTTGAACAGCGCAACAAGTTCTGTGTCGGGGATACGATTGAGCTGATGAAGCCGGATGGAAGAAATATGTGTGCAAGGGTGCTTTCAATGTATGACGCGGACGGACAGGCGGTGGAAAGCTGTCCGCATTCAAAACAGCGGCTTTATGTGGAGCTTTCCGAGTCGCCGCAGCAGTATGACCTGATGCGGATGCGGGCAAAAGAAGCATAGGTAAAAATAACAAAAAAGGATATGCAGATAGGAGCTGTCTATACAAAGTGCAAAAAACACCGGAAAATTGAAAAGAAGGTATTGATTTTTTTAATGAGATATATTATCGTAAAGAAAGCAAAGATAATTTAGTCAGACTATTTTGGTTCTTTGGAAACAATTATATAGTAATACATCGTGAACAAAGGCGTTCCAAAAAGAATATTACTTTTTTTGGAGCGCTTTTTTTATAGAAAGTGAGGAGAAAGATGAGTGAGTTATTAAATGTTGAAAAAATTTTCGGAGAGAAGGTATTTACCGTTGCAAAGATGAAGGAACGGCTTCCGAAGAAGGCCTTTCAGGAGGTAAAGCGCGTAATGGAGCACGGCGGTGAGCTGTCCATGGCAACCGCGGATGTTGTTGCGAAGGCGATGAAGGATTGGGCCGTAGAGAATGGCGCAACACATTACACGCATTGGTTCCAGCCGCTTACGGGGATTACGGCGGAGAAGCACGACTCCTTTGTCTCTCATCCGGATTCTGAGGGAAGAATGCTGATGGAGTTCTCGGGAAAAGAGCTGATCAAAGGAGAACCGGACGCATCCTCATTCCCGTCAGGCGGACTCCGCGCGACCTTTGAGGCAAGAGGCTATACGGCATGGGATATCACTTCTCCTGCGTTTCTGAAGGAGTCGGGATGCGGCACTATTTTGTGTATTCCCACGGCATTTTGTTCCTATACGGGTGAGGCGCTTGACAAGAAAACGCCGCTGCTTCGCTCCATGGAGGCCTTGAGCGCGCAGGCGATTCGAATTGTAAAGCTGTGTGGCAACACAGAGGCTACGAAGGTTACCGG
>CAMWYL010000079.1 GCA_947178465.1 uncultured Lachnospiraceae bacterium
CCTTACATATGTGTTCTCGGATCAGATGCGTCTCCAAGGTTCTGACCAACTACGTACAGCACAATGGTGATAATAGAAGCAACTGCCACAGGGCTCCAGAACTCAAGCTCCCAGCCCGGCGTAACCATAGCTACCTCTGCCTCATAAATCATTCTGCCAAGAGACATGTCCGTAAGTCCCACGCCAATGTATGCCAGAAAAACCTCATAAGAAATATAGGAAGGAATTTCCGTAGCCAAAAGCGTAACAATGACAGATGTCATAAACGGCAGTATATTCTTCATGGCAATCTTGACCGTAGAGGTTCCTAAGCACTTCGATGCCAGATTGTACTCCCTGTCTCGTATGATGACCACCTGTGTACGGATAAAGTAGGCAATTCCCAGCCATCCGGTTACCGTAAACGCCAATACCATTGTCCAAAAGCTTGCTGAAAAAAGCATAACCATAACGGAAATGAACAGGATATACGGAATATTTCCCAAAATATTGTAAACCTCGGTCATAAAAATATCGACCTTCTTGGAAAATCCCCAGACTGCACCAATCAGAACACCCACAGTCATATTGATCAGACCGCACATAAAGGCAAGGGATATTGAAATCCTTGAACCGGTCCAAATCGAGTCAAAGGTGGATTGCCCTGACGCTCCGGTTCCCAAGATCCAATGGATGCTGAGCCCGAACTGCTCAATGGCAGCCGATGGAGACAAATGCTTTGCCGTGGAATTCAACAGGTTCGCAAACCTGTCATATTCGGTAAGCATGGGATAAATATATGCAAACGCAACCAGTATCCCCAGCAGAACCAATATGACAATATTTATTTTCTTCTTAAAAAACACACGGAACACAGACCGCCAATAAGAATACCGCGGTGCGGCAATCCTTTCAGAGTCCGCGTCATTATGGTCTATCCTGGAAAACAGCTCCTCCTCCGACAGCCCAAATTTATCCAAATCATACTGCATAATAATCCCCCCGCCTTTCTATCTGTCCTTCGTTGAAAACGAAATTCTGGGGTCAACCATTGCCATCAGGATGTCTCCCAAAATAAGGGATGCAACCGACAATACCGCATAGAACAAGGTCACACCGACAATAACTCCATTATCGTACTTTCCGATTGCCTCCGTCAGCAGATTACCTGCACCGGGAACGACATACACACGCTCCGTAATAATGGCGCCTGTCAACGCACCGAGCACGCCCCCCGGAATGCCGTGAATAATCGGAATCGCCGCATTTTTCAAAATATGTTTGCTGAAAATCTCGCCCTCCGTAAGACCGCCGGACTTTGCAAACTTTACATAGTCCGAATTCATCTGGTCAATCATGTAACGGCGCATCCATTTCATCAGATTCGCAGCGGAAGGAAGCGCTAAGGAGATTACCGGAAGGACGTACATCAGCTTACTCAGAGATTCCATATCAAAGGTTGTCGGGAAGCCCATCTTTCCTCCGATTGCCTTAAACAGGAAGATATAAGCCAGCGATGGAACCGCCGTGATAAATATAATGTATATCGTTCCGATATGGTCAATAAATCTGTCCTTCTGCTTGGCCATCAAAAGTCCAATCGGCACGCCCAGCAGATAGGCAAGCAGAACCGCGATAATACCGATGCTGAAGGAATAGCCGACCTTCGACATACCGGACTTTACGGTATCTACATTCGTATAATCGTCAATAAAACGGGTCTCATACACAACGCTCGCAGACAACGAATTGGGCACGTAAGTCGCTGTATGCAGGTCATCCGCACTCGCCTCAGATAATCCCGTGGGATAGGTGATGACCGACTTGACATAAGAACCCTGTGTGTTGTTCATCGTCGTGAATACATCAATGCCGTTATTAACAGTATAAGAAGTTCCGAGATTAATCGTCAGAATATTCTGATGAATAAACGGAAAATGTGAATCGAAATACAGCAGATATTTATGCTTGGTACCGTTCCCCATAATGGCCGGTGAGAATTTATCGCCGCCATACACAGGGTCGTGCAACGTAAAAGTAAGTCCCCTGTCTTCTATATTCTCCTGTACATAATCGATACTGTCAATTGTTACCAATCCGGAAAAATAGTTCCACAACCGCTTTACCAACGGAACATCCTTGTACGCAAAAAGCTGCTGCTGTCCACCATCTGCAACTCTTCTGCCGGAGGTTACCGCATCCAATCTTGTGACAGAATATCCCTTCGACTGATAATATTCCGTAAACTTTGCCACATACTCCTGCACAATCTCCGAATCATTCGCC
The DNA here is from genome assembly GCA_947178465.1 of uncultured Lachnospiraceae bacterium. Classification (GTDB taxonomy): domain Bacteria; phylum Bacillota; class Clostridia; order Lachnospirales; family Lachnospiraceae; genus COE1. The sequence goes on from CAMWYL010000079.1 coordinate 2,266, forward strand.
GCCGTTTTGCCGATACCGACCGCAGCCGCTCTGGTATCCTCATCAATCTCCCCGCTCTTCATGAGCTCCAGCAGATACTCGGAATAAGGGACATAATCAAGATATCCGTATTCCTCCCACTTGGCATACCGATATGTTATCTTGTTATTGTTGTTTTGCTTGGTAAACACGGGGTCGCTCGCAAATACAAGGTCACGGTTGAGCATCGTATAAATCATAATCATAACCAGTGCCACAACAACCACCACGGAAAACAGGCTGTGCAACAAACGTTTTAATAAATATTTTGCCATAATCGCCACTCACTATAGATTACAAGAGAATGGAAGAACCCATTCTCTTGCAATCCTATCATTCATTGTAATTGTTTCCTGTTCGTTTGGTCCTGCTGCAATTAGTAAATACCTATCGTCTTCATCATATATCCTGCATAATCCGGCAGAAGCGTATTCAGATACGTAGAAGGATCACCGTAGTCAGGACCCCAGCCTGAAGAGTCATTTACATCGTAATTGCCCTCATAGCCGTAGGTAGGATAGTAGCCTGCATAGTACCAATCGTCTGTGCTCTCGCCGCCGATCAGGTTGATAACAACCTTATTGCCGAGAACCTTCTCCAGAGACTGCTTGTAGGCATTTGCTCTGTTTGTAAAGCTCTCTATACTGATCGGATACGGAAGATCAAGCTGAATCGGGTTCTGCTCGTCAATCACAACACCCTGTGCCGCAAGCTCCTCGATTGCCGTATTCAGCTCCGCAACAGCCTCCTCCGGATGATACCATCCGTCATAACCGTCACTGGAACCGATGCCGTCATCCGCATTCTTGTCAAACGCCAGAATTGCAACACCGTCCGCATCAATCTGTGCCTGCATAATCGTACCATAGAAGGTACCTGCCGGGAAGGTCGTTGCCGTGCCGTTGATATCAACCGTCACATCCTCTTCCAGTGTGACAAAAGTACCGGGTGTATAAGAGTTTCTCAGAGAGTTCAGCTTTAATTCCTCACCGCTGTACAGCGCGTTCCATGCTGCCTTGTCAAGTGCGAAGGAAATCGCCCTGCGGAAATGTACGTTGTTGATTGCCGCGTTTGTTCTCGCCGCATCCTCCTCTGTTTGAGAGGAAACCATCTTTGTCTCGTCATTGAAGTTTGCAAATGCCGCACGGTTCAGGTTATAAAAGCCCATGTATGAGGTTCCCGCTGTAGCGGAAACATAAGCGTAGCCATCAAAATTCCCCTCTGCGCGTGCAAGCTCAATAGAGGAAGGATTTAATCCCGCACCATCAATCGTTCCGGCAATGGTGTCATTATAAGACTTTGTCGCATCGGAGCCGTCATTGTATAACCATGTCATCGCCTTGATGTTGATATTGTCCTTGTCCCAATAAGAGTCATTTGCCTTATATATGATTGTATTCTTCGACGTAGCATTTGTTATTACATAAGGTCCACAGTAAACGATGGAATCCGGACCTTTACCATAGGTATAATCTGCCGCGCTGCTGTCGTACTCTGTACCGAACTTACCGCCCTGTGACTCGTAATAGCTTCTGCACAGCGGAGCAAACACACTGTAATTGAACATGGTGATAAAGTATGAGCACGGCGCCTCCAGCGTATACTCAAGCGTACGCTCATCCACAGCCTTTACGCCTACCTCAGCGAAATCCGTGATCTCCTGGTTGATATACTGCGTGGAATTCTTGATGATACCGTCAACAAGGAATTCCAGACCACCCATTGCGTCCATCATGTGCTGCATACCGGCAACAAAGTCATCTGCCGTGACATCCGCAACCTTTCTTCCCTGGGAATCTACCCATGTAGCGCCCTCACGAATATGGAAGGTATAGGTCAGACCGTCAGCGGAAACCTCATAGCTCTCTGCAAGACGCGGCTGCAACGTACCCTCCATGTCATACTCCATCAGGCAGTCATAAGTATTTACAACCGGCTCGCTGTCTGACTGCAGAGAGGTTGCAAGAACATCCCATGTATTCGGGTCTGCCGTATAAATATAATTATAGCTGTCCTTTATTGTATAGCCGTTCTCCTCAAGGTATGACCTTGCCCATTCCTCGTAAGTACCGGTACCTCTTAACTCACTCCACTTGTCCTTCATCTCCGCTCTGTGGTCTGCGGTGATCAGCTCTGTAGTGATCAGTAACTGATGAAATCTGTACTGGTCATCCCCCCAAAGAATCGGTGTCAATGTTCCCGGAACAACTCTGCTGATTGCGTAATTACCGCCTCTTGTCGTTAAGGGAAGCATTACAGCGGACTCCAGCATCTTCGCTTCCGCAATCGCCATCAGCGCATACCGCTCAGAAACGCTGTTCGCTTCTTCGGCTTTCTGATAATACTCGTAGAACTCACCCAGAACCTCGTCATAAATCTTCGCGGATTGGTCATCGTAGGAGAGCTCCTCGCCTTCCGTGCCGTCAACGGCTGCCGTTGACTCCTGAACCTCATTTGTGTTTGCGGCAGCGTTGTTGCTGCTCCCTTGGTCATCGACGCTGTTATTTGCATTGTTATTGTTTCCGCCGCATGCGCACAGGCTGAGACCCATGGACAGGGCGAGCGTCAGACACAAGAATCTTTTCTTCTTCATAATATACCTCCTATAAAAATCTCCCCACATACTTCATTACTTTGCCGCGGTAAATCATTACATTTTTTTGACTGAACAAAAAAAGGAACGAATAGCAAATCTATCCACCCCTTTATGAATAACTCCGCTAAAGTATGCAAATTAGTGCTGTATGTGTACTCTAACAAAGTTTATTTTACCATGCTTCTAAACAGGCTGTCAATATTTTTCTGAAATTTTGGTGCAGGCTTCCTTATCCTACAGGGTCACAATCACCCCGCCATCGTTTGCATACATACTGCTGATACCCGCGGTATCCATGACAAGCACCTTCTTGAAGTCTGCTTTTGCTTCCAGCTGCGCACGTACGCATTCCGCGCCCTTCGGGTTATTGCAGTGTGTAATCATCAACGCCTTCTCCTCCGGATGTACGGCATCCTTCAATACACATTCCGCCATTTTGGCAAGTGCCTTCTTCATTCCAATACACTGCCCGAGCTGGATAATATTTCCATCGTCCGCCCCCATGACCGGCTTGATATTCAAGGTGGACGCAACCAGCGCCTTCACACCCGTAAGCCGCCCGTTCTTCCTCAGCGTATCCAGGTTCTCCAGCACAAAATAGGTGTTCATATGCTTCACATAGTCCTCGATCTTCCTCGTAATCTCCGCGAAGGAAAACCCTGCCTCCTCCCACTCTACAAGCTTCATCGCAAGCTGCGTCTCACCACAGGAGGCCGATTTGGAATCCACGATATAAATATCCTTATCCCCATGCTTATCATGGTACAGCTTCTTCCCAAGCTCCGCGCTGTTATAGCTGCCGCTGAGCCTGGAGGAAAGCGTCACCGCATATACATGCTCCGCCTCCGTCTCAAAGGCCTGCATATACCGCTCCGGCGACGGGCAAGCGGATTTCGGACACGTCGGGCAGGACGCCACCACATCCAGAAACTCCCTCTGGTTGAAATCCGCGTCATCCTCCTTTTCATAAGTATCCCCGACAATGAGGGTCAACGGCACGATTTCAAAACGAGGGTCGCTTTTCAGAGCCTCCGGCAATTCACAACAACTGTCCACAATAATTTTATAGCTCATAATAACACGCCCTCCATTTTCTCTTACCGTTTTATGCGGTTTTAATTACTACATTTCATGTTATCACATAATACGTTGTTTGAAAAGAGGTAAAAAAGAATTCCTAATGAAATCGGGAATTCTTTTGACAATTTCTGTTGAATCTTTCCGAAAGGACAGGTATACTTAACCCTATATGGCATTTCACAGGGAAAAGGAGACGCACATGATTGCCTTACAAATCAAAGCAACCAAAAATTTTATGAACAAACTGCTGCTCACGGAGCAGTTCGATTCCTTTTTTGTCGAGGAAGCTTCGGTCACGACCTTCAATGCCTTCCACATTGACGGTCATATCGTCAGTGAGTTTTTTGACAGTGATGAACGTCCCTCGCTTACGTCCCTTTCTGCGTGGAAGGACATCCGTCCCATCTGCCTGCAGCTGATCAAGGGCAAACGCTCTCCGGTGTCGCTGCATATCGTCTTACAGGCGCCGCCCGCCCTCATCGAAAAGCTTGCCGCAGACGAGGCTTGCGAGGTCGATTCCAATCTGATCCGCTCACTTGTCCTGAATATCCGTTATGATAACGGGAAGGTGACCTGCATCACCGGCAGCTCCTTTACAACCTTCATCCCGGACAAGACTGTTGATAAGGTCTGGGCAGCCTACATACGCAAATTCTTTTCCACAGTCGGATTGGACTTTGAAGAGGCATAGTGTGCCGGGGCTACGCCTTCTTGACCTTTGAATGAAATACAAGGCTTGCCAGATATCCGAAGATCAGCGCTGCGCTGCACCCGACCGCACCATTGGTAAAGCCGCCCTTGAAAAGCCCGATAAAGCCGTCCTTATCCACGGCTTCCTTGATGCCCTTCATCAGAATGTTCCCATATCCGAGAAGCGGTACATTTGCGCCGGCGCCGGCATATTCCGCAAACGGCTCATACCATCCGAAGAAGCTGATAATCGCTCCAAGACATACCAATAATACCATTACTCTTCCCGGAAGCATTTTCGTCCGGTCCAAAAAAATCTGCGCCAACGCACAAATCAGCCCCCCAACCCAGAACGCATTCACATAATCCATCATAAAATCCACATACCTTTCCAAAATCTGCTTTTACGCCCTACACAAGCGCAGACTTTTATTTCTCTCAGGAAAAGTATGTGGAAACTTTTGCTTTTTATTCATTTTTATGCATTGTGAAATCTCTTACTTGTCAGGAGCGCTCCATACATTTCGCGATTTCTGTCACAATCTCGCGGATGTTTTTATGGTCACAGTCAATGATTCTGTCGGCATATTTCTCATATAAGGGCGTCCGCTCCTCATACAAGTCCCGTAAGCTTTGTCCCTCGCGGAGCACAACGCCACGCTGCTCCAAATCGCCGAGGCGGTCTGCAATCCCCTCATAGGAAAGCCTGAGATAATACACACCGGCAATCTCCCGAAGATGCCGCATTGCCGTTTCGCCGTACACAACGCTGCCGCCGGTCGCAATCACCGCCGCCTTGGGATTCAGGCTGCAGTTTACGCGCTCCTCTATCGCGAGGAATCCGTCAAGCCCATGCACTTCGATCAACTCATACAGCCGCCTGCCCTCCTGTTCCTGTATGACCAGATCGGAATCGATAAAGGACAGGCCTCTGTTCTTTGCAAGCACGACACCGATGGTACTCTTACCGACGCCCGGCATGCCAATTAATACAATGTTCTTTGTTCTCACTGCCACTGCTCCCAAAGCCGCTATTTCCCTATATAGGCAACGACTTCAACCTCGCAGAGAACGCCCTTGGGCAAATCCTTGACTGCGACACAGCTTCTTGCCGGGTTCTGCGTGAAATACCTCGCATAAACCTCATTAAATGCGGCAAAATCCGCTATCTCGGCAAGGAAGCAGGTGGTCTTTACAACATTATCGTATGTCGCGCCCGCCGCCTTCAAAATCTCGCCTACATTCTTCATGGACTGCTCAGCCTGTCCGGTAATGTCCTTGGCCTCCACAGCTCCTGTCGCGGGATTAATCGGAATCTGTCCTGACGCATACAGGAAATCTCCTGCCATAATTGCCTGTGAATACGGCCCGATTGCCGCAGGCGCTTTGTCTGTACTGATCTTTTTCATTTAATCTTCACACTCCTTTTCTCCTTCAAACGCCACCGTCACATAATACCCTCTTGTATTCTCGACAACAGAGACCACCTTGCCTTCTCTGGCAAGGAGACGGTTGCGAAACGGGATATTCCCCGACATTGCCACAGCCGGGTTAATGGTATAATAATAGTTACTCGGTAAAATACTCTCTGTGATGGTCACGGTATCCCCCTCGCTTACCTGTCCGGGGCGCTCCATCTTAAATTGCATTTGACGCATGGACGCATCACTTCCTCATTTCAATTCCAAGATAACAAAGCCTACAGCGCGTTGATGCGCTCAAATTTATTCCGCAGCTCTTTTGCAATCTGTCCGACAACACTGGCGGATGCGGCAATCTCCTCCGTGCTCGCCGCCAGATTGCTGATCCTGCCGTTTACATCATCAACAACCGACATGAGCTTCCGTGAATTCTCCGTAAGCTTATCCATGGCCGCGCTGATCTGCTCCTTATTGCGGTTGCTGTCGTCTGCCGCGCCACCGCTGACCTCGCTCAGGTTCTTGATTTCCTGTGCCACGACCGCAAAGCCCTTGCCGACCTCACCGGCTCTGGCCGCCTCTATGGAGGCATTCAGCGACAGAAGGCTGGTCTTCTGCGCAACCTTGGTGATATTTTCGTTGTTGCCGCCAAGCTGTACCAAAAGCTCATTGATGACCTCAAACGATTCCTTCAGACCGTCACAGAATTCGACAACATTCAGCATGGCCGCGCTGATGCTGGTGCTTTCCTCAGCATTTGTATTATTCCCGCTGATCATGCCCTCAATAGACATATTCAACGTATTAAACTCATCATTAGCCTGTGACACCATCTCCGCGATGGTCTCGTTGCGACGCCGGATCTCGGCATTCTTCTCCTCATTCTCCCGCGATACCGCCTCCAGCTGCTCTTTCTCCGCCTCAACAATATCCTTTATGTAATGCACACAGTTTGCCTTGTTATTACAGCCATTGTAAATAGCCGTCGCCATATCAGAGCAGGAGGTGTATCCGCAGGCGCTGCAGTTAATGGTCTGCTTTTCCCTCGTCCGCTTATCCATATCCTCAAAGATGCTTAAAAGCTCTGCCGACGTAGGCCTGTCAATCACGCACCCCTTGGACTTGTCCGTATATTCACGCATAAAATCTTTGATGTTGAGCTTCGCAAACTGCCGGTTCAGATTTTTCAGGCGCTGTTGCGGCGATGCGTTGCGGTCCCACGCACTTGTCTTTTTCCGCTGCTTACTCGCTTCCTTTATTCGCTGCAGCTCATACAGAATGTCCTCGTTTTTCGTCTTCTCCGGCTCGATTCCCGTACCATACAGGCAGCCTGCACCGCAGTTAAGCGCATCCACCATGAACGGCAGGGGCTTCTTCGCCTTGACTCTTTCCTTATAGTTCTCAAGGAATTCGTAGGCGTGCCGCTCTCCCTCAATCTGCCGGATAAAGACATCCTCACCGCAGAACCAATATACATTTTCCTTCAATCCGCCCGGCATCGGATAGATGGAGCCTAAACCGTACTCAATCTCATTCCTTGCCGCCTCTGCCCGAACATTGTTCTTGCGCGCGTACTCCATCAGGTGGTCGAAGGTGATATTATAGCTGACATATCCATGATTTTTGGGATCATCAATCTCCGCCTTCTTCGCGATGCATGGGCTGATAAACGCCAGCTTATCGCTGATTCCCATATATTTCTTTGCATAGATTGCCGCGCACATCATCGGGCTCTGTATCGGCACAAGGTTCGGTATCAGCTCCGGTATGTAATGCTCTATATAATTTACAATCGCAGGACACGGTTGGGAAATCCCACCCGTAAAGTGATGTTGGGTAATATAATTGATATACCCCCATGTCGTAATGTCCGCACCAAAGCTGACGCTGACAATCCTTTTTACACCGAGCTTTTTCAGCCCGCCCAAAATCTGTTGATATTCATTCGGATAATTCGCCGCAAATGCCGGCGCCCATAACACGGATATCCGCTCGCCGCGCTTCAGATCCTCAAAAAACCGTTCCGTATCATCCCTGAACTCTCTGGCCTGATGCTCACAGGCATCAAAGCAGGCCCCACAAGCGATACATCTGTCACCATCCACTAAAATCCGCTGCTGTCCGTTATCCTCCACAGCCTTATTCGCCGTAAGCACCGGACAGGCCGAAATACACTTATTACAGCCGATACAATTCTCATTCGTATAAACCAATCCCGTCTGATCTCCGTACATCTTAATCCCTCCCATTCCTTTTGTTCTCGATTTGAGCGCAGGGCACAATAGCGATTGTTACTATTTTAACATATCAAAACGGATTTTTCTACCTTTTAAGGGATTTTTTTCATTATTAAAGCGAAGCGGGATTATTTAATTTATGAAAAGATATCTTTCAATTAACAATAAAAAATGATATGATAAGGAAAGTAAGATCAGAAAGGGGACTTGTATATGAAACGATATGTTATGTTTGCATAGCACCGGCTATTGCAATGAAAAATGAATTGTTATAGCCGATGCTTTTCCTAAAAAAATACAAGTTTAGGGAGGCAGACATGGGCTATATTCGAGCAGAAGAAATTCTTCCTGCCCCGATAATTGAACTGATACAGCAGTATGCGGACGGAACCAATATCTATATTCCGCGAAAGCAGGAGAACCGACAGGCATGGGGTGCAAAAACCGCCTACAAGTGTGAACTGCAAAGCAGGAATCAATTGATTTACATGGACTATTTAGCCGGCATGACGGTTTACGAGCTGGCGGAAAGCTATTACTTATCCCCCAAAAGCATACAACGGATTATCAGGCAGAAGAAATTATCCTGTCAAAGTGAGCTGACTTAGCGCAGCTCACTTTTTGAGAATGTGAAAATTTTTCTGTAAATAGCCTTTTGGAAGGTCTTCTATGATAAA
>CAMWYL010000080.1 GCA_947178465.1 uncultured Lachnospiraceae bacterium
GGTATGTTCGGGTGGATACTTGCAAAGTCCTATGAAATATATGAATGAATTTTATTTTGTTACAAAATTAATCAGCAGAAACCGGTTAGGAGACATTATGAAGTTTAAAGAATATGATGTAGTCAGGATTATGAAAGATTGTGAAGAAGGCGTAAAAAAGGGGGAAATCAGCACTATACTTATGGTATTTGAGGAACCACAAAAAGCATATGAAGTCGAAATACAGGATAAAGATGGAAAGCTCAAAGCGCAGTGCGCTTTGCTGCCTGAGGATTTGGAGCCGGTGACAAGTACAATGAATATGATGCAATAATTTTGTGATATATAAATGGTTAATGATACAGCAAATAAAACCGGTATTGACGGAAAGAGGTATGATGATGTTCAAGAGATAAAAGCTGATTCGGGTATGAGGGCGAACCCCGATTTTACATTTGCAGAGATAGGTTATTCCATTCCAAATTATATATTAAAAAAACTGTCATTGCTTGACTGTGCAATTAATTTTAGAATTCTTTCATTTGGAATGGCAATAGACGATTACTGTTAAGGTATATATTACACAGTAGAGGAGAGTGTTTATGCCGGATTTTTATCTTGTATTTGTATATGTTGATAAGAATAAGAATATGACATTTGTTTCGCATAAGGAATGTCAAGGACTGTTGCGTGCGGCAGAGCCATATTTTAAGCTCGATAATATAGAGTGGGAGAATGTATCCGGGCATATTATCAGCATAATCAGTGAGATTGCAAAGCAGCCTTTGGCAGAGGATACAAAGTCAGATGTTATGAAGCAGATCTGTGGAAATAAGGGATTTCGGCATTTTTCAAAAAAGCATATTTGTATAGCCGTAGAGTATATAATAAGTGAAAAAGAATATGAGATATCAAATTGGCAAAGACTGCGGGATGGCTCTTATGGTTCCGATAAGGGGACTCTGAGTGAAAAATATAGTATTAAATACAGCAGTCCGGGAGATGCGGTATTGATACAGGAAAATTTTTTGAAAGCCTATGCTGATGCATTAGAATACCTGAAAGAAACAGGGGAGGAATTATAATGGCGCTTATTGAAGAGTGTGAAGGGGAATAACTGCCCGTATTATAATATTTTTCATGGCATTGTCTACTGTGCCGATTGTGGAAAGTCCATGCAGGTGCGCTATGAAAAAGTGGGCAGGATGGACAAAGAAGCGTTTCAAATTTGATGCCCCGTTGCTTGCGGCGGGTTTTTTGACGATTTATGGCAATGCCGACAAGAGAGCTGATGCAGGTCACAAAAAGCAAAATATCAGTTGCCTTTCTTCAAAGGGCAGAAGCAGATACCAACTGTCTAGAGCCGATAATCCGCAAAACAGGTTCATTACTTTGCTCTCTCTGATATTGCAGGAGCTGATATAGGTAATGACATTGGCCATGAACAGTATTATTTCGCTTTATATTTCTTTATTACATTTTTTTGTTGTGCTGTGGTATACTGTGCTTATATGAATCTGAACAGCAAAAGCCTGTGAGGTGTTCCAAGTGGTGGGGGCTGAACAGACTGCAGCGGAACTTAAAAAATATAAATATAGAAGGGAATATTTTTATGAATGTATGCCTTTTAAATGACTCATTTCCACCTGTAATAGATGGAGTTGCAAACGTTGTAATCAATTATGCGCAGATTATGCAGGATGAGGGACTTGCGAAAGTGGCTGTTGCCACACCAAAGTATCCTGATGCCGATTATTCATCATATTCTTATATGGTAATTCCTTATCAGAGTATTGACACAACCCATTTGGTAGACGGTTATCGTACAGGCAATCCCTTTTCCGTTTCCGGACTGAAAGAGCTATCCGATTTTGCTCCCGATATTATTCACAGTCATTGTCCGTTTTCATCTACGGTAATGGCAAGGATGCTCAGATATCGAACAGATGCGCCGATTATTTTTACTTATCATACAAAATTTGATATTGATATTGCCAGAGCGGTAAAGGCTAAATTTCTGCAAAAGGAGGCTGCCAAAACAATTGTTGAGAACATTGCGTCATGTGATGAAATATGGGTTGTCAGCAAGGGCGCAGGCGAGAATCTGAAATCTTTAGGTTATGAGGGTGACTACAGGGTTGCCCATAACGGCGTTGATTTTGACAAAGGTCGTGTTGATGCCAAGACAGTTGCAGAGGTGACAAAGGATTTCGACCTTCCATCTGATCTGCCTGTATTTCTGTTTGTTGGGCGGATTGTAAAATATAAAGGCATACCGCTTATCTTAGAAGCTCTGTCAAAATTAAATAATGATAATATTGATTTTCGTTTTGTCTGTATCGGAAGCGGTCCTGATGAAGATGAAATTAAGGAGATGGCAGCTAAACTTTTAAAGCCTGAACAGGTAATTTTTACAGGTGCAATTTATGACAGGGATATCCTTCGGGCATGGAATACGCGTGCAGACCTCTTTTTGTTTCCGTCAACCTATGATACCAACGGGATTGTGGTCAGGGAAGCGGCAGCATGCGGTCTTGCCAGCGTTCTTATAAAGGAAAGCTGTGCAGCAGAAGGAATTACTGATGGCAGGAACGGATTTTTAATTGAGGAAAATGCAGATTCTATGTATGAATTGTTAAAGCGCGTGCATCAGGATTTTGATTATATGACAGATGTAGGCACACATGCCATGGATGAAATCTATATCTCGTGGAAAGACAGTGTACATGCCGCCTGCGAGCGATATCATGAGCTTATCGAGGCAAAAAAGAGTGGTAAGCTGGTTCTGAATCATCATGCTATAACAAATGCGGCTTTGTCATTCCATGAAGAGTTTTTAAATAAATACGAAAAACTTCAGACGCAAATTGAGCGTTTTAATAATGAAATATCCCTGACTGAACAAAAATTTGGTCAGATCAAAGAGAGTATAAAGGAAAATCTGGATATACACAAGATTGTGAAAAAATAATATATACCGACTGTTTAAGAGTATATTAAAGTATATTGGGGGGATGCAAATGAAAAATGAGTGGTACAAAAGTATGTCATTTTACCAGATTTGGATTCGCAGTTTCTACGATGGAAATGGTGATGGTATTGGTGACCTGTATGGTGTGTACGAAAAATTAGAGTATATAAAATCGCTTAATGTAGATGGTATCTGGTTTTCACCGCTATATCCGTCGCCCAATGCCGATTTTGGATATGATATATCAGATTACAGAAATATTCATACCGACTATGGTGACCTTGAACAGTTTCGGAAGGTGCTTAACAGGGCACATGAGCTTGGTATGAAAGTAATCATGGATTTAGTTATAAACCATACATCTGATGAGCACCCATGGTTTATCGAGAGCAGAAAGAGCCGCAATAATCCTTACAGCGACTATTACATATGGAGGGATGCTAAAAATGGCAAGCTTCCTAATAACTGGGACAGTCTTTTTGAGGGAAAGGCATGGGAATACTGTCCTGAAAGAGAACAGTATTACCTTCACATCTTTGCCAAAAAACAACCTGATTTGAATATGGATAATCCTAAAGTACGGGAGGAAGTCAAGGATATTATGCGCTTCTGGCTTGATATGGGGGTGGATGGCTTCCGCGAGGATGTTATCACATTTATCTCTAAAGCGAAAAATCTGCCTGATGGTCTGCCTTTTATTCCGGCAGCAAACGGGATGCCTTACTACAAAGACGGACCTCATATTCATGAATATTTGTCAGAGTTTAGAGAGGTGTGCAAGGAGTACGATTGTTTTCAATTGGGCGAAGGTCCTATGACTACTACAAAATCCGCGCTCTTATACATGAATGGGAAGGATAAGGTGCTTGACCTTATGTTTCACTTTGATCATATGATGGCAGACTGTATATTTACAGAGTATATCCGGCGCCCGTTCAAATTAACAAGATTAAAGAGAGCTTTCCGCAAATGGCAGAAGGAGTTAAACGGAAGGGCATGGAACACTCTGTATCTTGAAAATCACGACCATCCGAGAGTAATCAGTCGGTATGGAAGCGAGAAATTTCATAGGGAAAGCGGCACTATGCTTGCGGTATGTTATCTTTTCCAACAGGGTACACCTTTTGTCTATCAGGGACAGGAAATAGGTATGACGAATATACGATTGGATTCCATTGACAAATATATTGATGTGTCCTCAAAAAATAATTATCATAGTTTTCATTTAAAGGATTCAGTCGCAAAACGTCTTGCGCGTATCCATGCTTCAAGCAGGGATTCTTCGCGTACCCCTATGCAGTGGGATTCCTCAGAAAATGCAGGATTTACCACCGGAACCCCGTGGTTTTATGTAAACCCGAATTACAAGAAAATCAATGTTGCCGATGAGGAAAAAGACCCTCAAAGTATTCTGAATTTTTACCGCAAATGTCTCAAATACAGAAAAAAGAGCGAGGTGGCGCTTTGGGGTGATTACACGGAATATTATAAGGCAAGTGAGCACCTTTTCGTATATCGGAGAAGCTATAAAAATAAGTATCTGCTCATTGTATGTTCTTTTAGTCCGCATAAATTAAAATGGCGTAATATCAGGGAATTTCGTGATAGGAAAGGACGTCTTGCAATCTGCAATTATAAAAATCCCAAACGGGGAATTTTAAAGCCTTATGAGGCAAGGGTTTATGAGTACTGATCTGTATAATCTTATTTGTATTTTAGGGGAGAAACAAATTTTGATGCGGAAACAGACCATATCCGTGACTTGAAGGAGCAGATTAAGAATATACAGAGGCTTGAACTAAGCAAAATACGAGAAGTATTACATAATTGGATTGTAGTACGCGCACAGATTTTATGGATTTAATGGTGAATCCCGGTTTTTGCATAGACATATGGGTGCACCGACACTTGAGGCAGAGGATTCTGTTGAGCATGAAGTAAATATGGTTTTTCAAGTGTTCAATTTCATCATACTCGTCCAAAGCGATTGAAAGACTTTTTACGAAAAGCATATGGTCGTCAACTGACAAAATATTGATAAGAATCCTCTCCTTTCATCGGCATTATGATTTGGATACAAATGCAATGCGGCGCCTCAAAAAGAAGCGGTTGGAGTATGACATATAAAAGACCGCAAATACTGTCAGGAACACAGAAATGACATTGCACATGGACCTAACTGCCCATCACCCGATATCTTCTCAAGCATTACATAAATTCTTAAAAGCCATAGATAGATTGTTCATTGTACCGTCCTCCCTTATTTTTCAGTATCTAATCCGGTAACTTCCGCGGCGATAGTTTCATAAAAGCTTCGTCTGTTACTGCCATCTTTTAGGAGGGAGTTTCCGGAGGGTAAGTGGGACGGATATATTTTCACGGATAGTAAGGTTGCATCTTGCGAACATGCAGACGAAAGACTTGACAGAATAGAGTCAATGAGTATAATTGATGTTATATAACATGAATTATTTATAAGGAGGAACGAAAATGCCACCGAGAGCAAAAATCACCAAAGAAATGGTGACGGACGCGGCTTTTGAGGTTGCAAGAGCCGAGGGAGCAGAGAATATCAATGCAAGGACAGTTTCAAAAAAGCTCGGTTGTTCCACACAGCCGGTCATGTACCATTTTGCGAAAATCGAGGATATGAAAAAAGCAGTATACGAAAAATTATGTTGGTTTCACACGGAATATCTGATGAATGTCAATCCGCAGGAAGGTGTTATGCTTGGGATAGGGTTGAATTATATCCGCTTTGCGGTGGAAGAACCAAATTTGTTCCGCTTCCTGTTCCAGTCGGGCTTTGCCGTAGAGAACAGCGTGCTTGAAATGATAGATTCCGAGGAATTAACGCCTGTCATTTCTGCGATGCAGGAAGAAATGAAGCTGAATGAGAAGCAGACAAAAGAGGTTTTTCTGACACTTGCCTTGTTCGTTCATGGATACGCAAGTATTATTGCCAATAATTCATTGGAATTTGATGAAGCGGTTGTGGCAACCCATTTACGGCGTGTTTATCTTGGGGCAATATCAGCATTGCGGGAGGAAAAAAGGAATGAAGAAATTATATGAGAAAAGCGAATTGACGTTTTCGCTGGTATGGATCATCGCCTATGTTGTCTTATTTAGTGTGGCAGATGATTTTTCGAATTCGTTGGGATTTAAAAAAATAATTACTGCCCCGGTAAGTGTGTTTTTGGCATTGTTTCTTTTCGCATGGGTCAGAAAGCATAACCTGTCAGAAAAATATGGCTTGTGTTCATTTAATGGAAATTGGAAGAATTATTTATACTTCGTACCGCTTCTCTTAATTATGACCACGAATCTGTGGAACGGGGTTAAAATGAATGTTTCTGCTGTGGAAACGGTGTTACATATTCTGAGTATGCTTTGCGTAGGCTTTCTTGAAGAAGTTATTTTCCGCGGACTTCTTTTCAAAGCAATATGTGAAAGCAATGTGAAGCAGGCGATTTTGATTTCAAGTGTTACCTTTGGCATCGGTCATATTGTGAATTTGTTGAACGGTGCAGATGTTTTGCCTACCCTTTTACAAATTTGCTATGCAACTGCAATCGGCTTTCTTTTTACAATTATTTTCTACAAAGGAAAGAGCCTCGTGCCTTGTATCATTACGCATGGCATTGTCAATTCGCTGAGCGTTTTTTCCGTGCAGGGTTCACGGATGTTTGATATAACGACTGCGGCAGCATTATGTGTTGTCTCTGTCGGATATGCGTTATGGATATTGAAGGGACACTCCTTGTGAAGTGTCCCTTTAACATTTCCGTTATCTTACAGGCTGTATTAATCAACCTTATTTAATGTAAAGTCGTCAACCGTACCCCAGCCCTTTGCACCGCATTTGATACGGACGCCGATGGTCAGGGTGCCGTCCGTAACGGTAAGATTTGAAAGCGTCGGCTCCTGCCAATTTGCGTAGCCCTGCGCGGTGAAGGCAGCGGTCTGCTCCTCTCCGTTTACGACTGCATACAGCTCCATCTGTGCGGAGGAATCAATATCACCGCCCTGGAAGAATGCCTTCAGCGAGTAAGTTCCCGGTTCCAAATCCGTAAACTGCTGCTCAATCGCAAAATCCATATCGGATTCGGACCAGAAGTGGAAGGAGTAATTTCCGGTATGTGCGTCCGGTCCCTTTTCCTGATAATCCGTCGGATTCTTGTCTCCTTCGTAGGTCACGCTCCACATGGTGGTATCGCTCTCCTCAAAGCTCGGATTGACAACATAGTTGAGCATTTCCACACTTATCGTACAGCAAACTTCCGTCGGGTTGTCGGAGGCAGCGTTTTCGTCAAGGATTCTGCCCCATATTTCATGGGTGCCGGCCTTGGTGGTATCTATGTTTAATACCTGCTCTTCATACCATTCCACAGGCATCTCTTTATTTAAAGAACGGTTGTTGTATACAACGGATACCGTCTCAGGCAGTGCAAGCTCCGCGCCGATATTGCAGGTAACGCTTGGGGAAACCACCATATCAATCGCAGGCTCCGCGTTGGTGCCGTATTTTAACCATTTAAAGGTGTTCAGCGATTCCAAGGGCATTCCATGGGGGTCAAACAGCGCCTGATTGTCCCAAGAGCAGCCGCCGTAGTATTTGCCGGCGTCATCCGGGTCATAGCCTGCCGAATAGCTGCTTGCCCAGCCGGAGCCGTTAGCCTCCCAGATAGAGGAGTTATTGGAGGAACCTACAGCAATCCACGCACCCTCCCAATAGAATACGCCAAGTGCGCCCGCTTCGTTGGCGGTAGCGCATACATCACGTAACGCAACTGCCTGGCTTTGAACCGTTGCTCCGTATGCGTCGAGCAAATCGCCTTCCCCGACACTGTTTCCGAAGCCGTCGGAATCCTCCAGTGTATAGCAGTAAGCGGTTTCCGCTACAAGGGTCTCCTTGCCGTATTTGTCCTGAATGTTCGCCATGACTCTTTGAAGGTTCTCAAAGGTTCCGTGCCAATACGGATAATAGGAAAGTGCGAAAATATCATAATCTACCTGAAAGCTGGCGAGCTTATACATAAGGGAATCCAGACCATCAAAATCGTGGGCGTTTGTATAGTGCAGTGCAACCTTGATGTCTTTACCATAGCTCTCGGAAACCTCGCGGACTGCCTTGCTTCCCGCGTTCATCAATTGAGCAATATTCGGAATGATGGTCTCGCCGGCCATTCCGTTGTTGGTCTCGTTGCCGACCTGCACCATGCAGACATTGACACCGGCGTCAAGCAGCTGTGTCAGGCTGTCCTTTGTAAATTCGTACAGCGCGTTTGACTTATCCGCCATCGACATACCCTCCCAAGCCTTCGGAACCATCTGCTTTTTGGGGTCAGCCCAGAAATCCGAATAGTGGAAGTCGATGCAGACCTTCATGCCGTATTGGGTAGCGCGTTTTCCAAGCTCTATCGCCGTAGCGACATCGTTATTTCCGCCGCCGTAGCCATTGCCGTTCTCATCATAGGGATCATTCCATACGCGGATACGCGCGTAGTTGATGCCTGCCTCCGCCATTGTTTGGAATACATCCTGCTCCTCACCGGCGGTGTTGTAGTATTTTACCCCGCTTTTCTCCTCTGCGAGAATAGAGGATACGTCCATTCCGCGGATAAAATCATCGGAAATATCGGGAATCGGCTCAATGTAAATGCCGGCGTCCTCTGCCGCAGTCGGGAGCGGATACGCGGGAACTTCATTGGACACTGTGTTTTGTGTGGGATCAGACGCTGCTGTCTCCGGTGTGGTCTGCTGCGTTTCCTGTGTGGTGTCGGACGGTGTTTTCTCTGAGCCACAGCCGGTAACACTGAGACCAAGCAGGACGGCGCTCATGGAAATTGCCAGAAAGCGGCGTAAAAATATGTTTTGTTTCTTCATGTGAACCTCCCAATTTCAATTTCTTTGTTTCATTATAGCATAGACCGCAATTCCCCGGATAGTAAATTTGGGCGAAAAAGATGCAAATTCAATCATTTTGGGTGTGCAAAAATAAATTTTCAACTTTTTTTGTAAAATAGTGGAAAATGATGCAACTTTGATGCATTTGGCTGTTACAATGAGACCGTGAAAAAACGCGCCTTGACACACGGCATGTCCTGCGCATGGAACAAGGGGAATTTTGGCAGGATGGTCGTCGGGAGAGTAAATGATTGAAAGGCAGAGGTGAAATCGGAGGATGGGTAAGATGAAGAAAGTGCTTTATATCGTAATATTTTTGTCGCTCGCGGGGCTGTCATATGTTTTGGGGCTTTCTGACGGAAGAGTAAGGAAAACTGAGAAAATCGAGATAGAATGGGAAGCGTTGATAACGCAGACGGATACGGTAGAGAGCCCGATGGAAGAAGCAGCGGTATCGTATATCAGCGCAAATGAACGTTAAGGGGGAAAATTTTGAGCGGAGTGAGGAAAGTATCCAAGAAATTGCTCTTATATTTAAGCGGTGTAATATGTATACTTATTTGCGTTTTGCTTTTTTATAAATGCAAAAAAGCTGATTCCGTGACGGGGCTAAAGACAGGTATTGAGGAGGACAAGCACCCTTTTGCGTCGGGATTTGCAGTATATCTGAGCAGTCAGGAGGATTATGTAGAACTGCTGGAGTGGCAGACGCTGTTGTGGCGGGATTATGCTAAGCTGCAGGAGTGGCAGGAAGCAGTAAGACTTTCGATTTGCAATCAGCTGGTAAGTTCCTATAAAGGTGAAGAAACGCAGAATTTTCAGTTGATTGATACTTGTATGCTGCGAGGAGACGACGGCACAATGCGGGAGCTATACCTGATACGGTACGACAACAAAGCAAAACCGTATGGAAAGTGCTATTGCGGTATATTGGCAGATTATTCCCAAAACACAAGTCAATTATTGTTTCAAACGGATGAGGAATGGTATGGAAGCGGTATATATGAGACATATGGGGTATATGAGTTTTATGATATGCAGGTCTCGGATATAGACGGAAATAGAGAAGAAGATATCATCGTGCTTTTAGGAGAACACCGCTCCGCGGGGGCAGAATATTATCTGCCGGATATCTGCTGTATATCAGGTATGCAGGAGGAGGGCGTATTTCACTTTGCATGTAACCACACCGAGGAATGGCTGGAGCAGGCTGTCGCGATATTGTATAGGGAAGAAAACGAAAATCGAAAAATCGAGCATATTCTGACGAATTTAAAAGAGCATTATGGAAATACGGTTTTGCCGGAAGCTGTTTCGTTGGATGGAAACGAGGTAGAGGAGTACAGAAAACAAAAAGAAGAAAAGATGTTAAAAAAGATAGAAAACAGGTCGCTGTTTTATGAGCGGGAGCTGCTTTGTGAATATTTCTTTTTCAGTGACGAGGGTATGTCACAGAGCATAAAGGTTTATAGGGAAAATGGGGATAATGGTCCGGGAACCCAGATTGGAGTTTACATTTTTGATTATGAAACAGAGGAGATAGAAAAAGTGGGCATTTCATAGAAATAAGAAAGCTGTTGCATGGGATGAATAAGAGAGACATGCAAATGTTATAAGCTGCAATTGGAAACTATAGATTTAGGTTGCCTCCCTAATGCTTCCAAGGTATAATGGAGTTGAGATCATATAGCTTCTGTAAGGGGGATATGATTTTCGCGAAGCCTGCAAAAGGAGAGTGCGTGTGGATACGGAGATAAAAAATGCGGTAAGGGCATCTGATAAAGGGGCACAATATGATGAAAAGGCAAAACGCCTGTTGGGGCACAAATATATCCTCGCCTATATACTCATAAAAACAGTTGATGAATTTAAGGGGATGCGTGTAAAGGATGTTGTGCCATACATAGAGGGAGAGCCCTTCGTCAGTACGGTTCCGGTAGAAACGGGGATGACCAATTCGGCCAAGAAAACTGCAACACAGAGGGTAGTCGGTTTTAACTCGGAAAATGCGGAAATCAATGAAGGACTTATTCGATTCGATATTGTATTTTATGTAC
>CAMWYL010000081.1 GCA_947178465.1 uncultured Lachnospiraceae bacterium
GTACATCGCGTACAGCGTGTTCCGGAGACGGAGTCCGGCGGGCGTATTCACACTTCGACAATCAGTGTGGCAGTCATGCCGGAGGTTGATGACGATATTGATATTGTGATTGAGGATAAGGATATCCGTATCGACGTGATGCGTGCATCCGGAAATGGTGGGCAATGTGTCAACACGACAGACTCCGCGGTGCGCCTGACGCATTATCCGACGGGGATTGTCGTGTACAGCCAGACAGAGAAATCACAGCTGCAGAACAAGGCGAAGGCTTTTGCACTGTTGAAGGCAAAGCTGTATGACATGGAGCAGCAGCAGCGTCATGACGCGGAGGCAGAGATGCGCAGAAGCCAGATTGGTACGGGCGACCGTTCCGAAAAGATTCGGACCTATAACTTCCCGCAGGGGCGCGTGACAGACCATCGTATCAACCTTACGATTTACAAGCTGGATAAGGTTATGAACGGCGATATTCAGGAGATTGTTGATGCTTGCATCGCGGCTGACCAGGCGGCGAAGCTGGCGAAGATGGGGGAAAATTAACGGAAAAGGTATGGTTTATATCGGCTTTGGTTGTAATCAATCAGGCAGTATGATAAAATGAGTAAACAAAAATGAAGGAGGGGGAAGTATATGCCGGAAACATACGAGAAGGATGGTGTGATTTACTTTAAAGAGCCATATAGGACAAATATGACGGAATGGCTTGAAAACCATTTGGATTGTGATGTGTTGGCGTCAGATGTGGATTTTAATAATTGTATATTGTCAGTCATAGCATATCCCAGTAGTAGCGAAAACAATGATAAGCTGATGGAATTAAAGTCAGCTTTTAAGAACTCGAGGGTATTACAAGGTATGCTGTCAGAGGAGGTAGACGATATTGATTAATATACATTATTCGGCGAAAAATTCATATTTCTACTTCTATCTTTCTGAAATAGTTGATAAGGACATAAAGGTGAAATTTGATACCGGGGCAGCCGCAACAATTATAACATCAAAAGCGTTAGGTATCAGTACAAGCCAAACAGAGTATATTGCAAATTATATTGAAAAGAAAGGGATGGCAAAGAGATTTTTTAAGTCAGCGACAGATACGGAATTTTATGGTTGCTTGTGTAGCTGCAGCGATGTTAAAATAAATGATGTTCCTATTAAGAAATTTTATTTTTATCTGGTGTTAAATGATAGTGTGAATAAGGCACTTTTAGGGGATGATTTTATTTCCTACTGTACTTTCAGCCATCAATCTCAAAGTGACATTTATATAACTGCAATTGATACGGATTTGTATGCGTTATCCTATGAAAATAGTTTAGACTGCATTGATGTTGAAGAAGTAGTGACATATATGAGACAGTAAAAACAGGTAAAGAACACAATATTGGGAAAATATGAATAAAAATCATATTGTTCTCTCATTCTAATAACGAGTACCAAAAAAAGCAGGAGCGAATTGTCTTTTCGCATACTGCGCAGTTATCAGAAAGGGAGAACAGTATGATTTTAACAGAGAAAGAGACAGCGGCAATCAAGGATTTGCAGACGCAGGAGCAAACCTGCATTGACAAGTACGGAAAGTATTCTCATGAGGCAAAGGATACGGTTTTGAAGGATTTATTCAAGGAGCTGCAGCAGAAGGAGCAGCAGCATTATGACTCGCTGGGACAGATGCTGGGCGGCACGATACCCTCCTGCAATTGCAATGACAGCGATGGAAAGAATTACAATCCGACGGCGACCTATGACAGGATGAGCGATACGCCGGACAAGAAGGCGGACTGCTTCCTTGCGACGGACTGTATCGCGACGGAGAAGCTGGTATCCTCAGAGTATAATTCGGATGTGTTCCGTTTCGGCAATTCGGAGGCGCGCAAGTTCCTTGCGGACATCCAGATAGAGGAGCAGAACCATGCGGAGATGCTCTATAAATATAAGACGGTAAACGGAATGGCATAAGAGATGCCATGTCATAAGAAATGCCATGTCATAAGAAATGCTTTGTCATAAAAAAGGATAGCCTCTGACGAGGCCATCCTTTTTTAACTTATTCGACAGGAAATTGCGACGGCGTAAATGATTATATCGTCGCTGCCGAGCGATGATTTTTATTCGATAAGAAATTGCCATAGCGTAAATCATTTGAGAAAGAATTTATGGCGCCTGCGTCATAAATTCTTTGAACGCAAGCTGCCGAGCTTGCGTTTTTTTATTGGAGCGTAATTCGGAATACAACGGGTTTATCGCTTTTTACATTTTGTGTATGGATATGCAGTCCTTCCTGATCTCTGTTCCACTGCGGCTGCTCGGAAAAGCCCAAGAGATCCACGTTTTCTATGATTCCATGGAACTTCGGAAGCCTGGAGGCATCCTGCTCCCCCAACGATCGGATGATGACTTGACCGTCATCCGGATAAGACAGGCATGCGGCATACAGGCAGGCACCCTTCTTTGTAAAACGGAAATCCTCCTTTGTGAATACCTTATCTTTTGCGTCTGTAAACTGACCTTCCTCCACGCGCGTCGGCCCCTCCTCAGGGATACGCCATGGACTCGTACCATATATGGCTTCCCCGTTGGCCTTCATCCAATCGCCGATTTCCATCAGAACCTTCCTGTCCTCGTCAGATATCGTACCGTCTGCCTTTGGCCCCACATTCAGCAGGAGGCTGCCGTTTTTGCTTACAATGTCCACCAAATCGCAGAGAATGTTTTTCGCCTTCTTGAAATCATTGTTTTCGGTATAACACCATGAGTTCTTCGCGATTGCAGTGTCCGTCTGCCAATAGAACGGCTGAACGCCGGAAAACTGTCCCCGCTCAATATCAACCGTTGCGGTGCCGAACACAAAGGCGTCATGCTTGTACGTAATCAGAACCTCTTCGCCCCACTCCAACGCACGGTTGTAGTAATAGGCAGCGATTTTTTTCAGATACGGCTTAGCGCTGCCGTGCTGTATCCACCAATCAAAATACAGCTCCTTTGGCTGATACCGGTCTATCAATTCACAGGTCCTTACCATCCAATCCTCCAGGAAATCCGCAGTTGGCACAGGCTGACTGTACAAATCATGATGATCTGCCTCCGGCATGGCAGGCCAATAGAAATCGCCCTCTTTTTCGTCTGCTGTGATGTCGCTGTCAAAATCCCTTCCGTGGCCCATAAAGAACCAATGTTCAATTCTATGAGTGGACGCGCCGTTAATCAGTCCCTGCCGGTGCATTTCCTGAGTCAGCTCACCCAGCACATCCCGTTTCGGTCCCATCTCATAAGCATTCCAATGGGATATTTCGCTGCGGTACATCTGGAATCCGTCATGGTGTTCCGCGACAGGAACAACATACTTTGCCCCGGCATTTTTAAAGAGCGTCACCCATTCCCCGGCGTCGAACCGCTCTGCCCGAAACAGAGGAATAAAATCCTTATAACCGAACTGCTTATGCGGTCCATAGGTTTGGATATGATGCTCAAATTCGCGACTTCCCTGAATATACATGTTTCTGGAATACCATTCACTGCCGAAGGCGGGGACGCTGTATATGCCCCAATGAATGAAAATGCCGAATTTCGCTTCCCGAAACCACCTTGGCGTTTCATGCTGTGCCAGCGAGTCCCAGTTGTCCTTATAGGTCCCGTGTTCTATGACCTCCTGAATGCTATTGAGATATGTCTGTTTATCGTACATCGCTTTCTCCTCCCGATACTGTTATATCATTAACATAGCATATATTTTTCTGTTTTCAAACCATATTTGCCCAATTTTGCATAAGGACAATATCGCATTGCGGTGGCGTACCATTTTCCCAAACGACGAAAAAGGATACAAGGAATTATGGCTTTGGATTGCGGGGTATTCAGCAGACAGAACAGAAAAAGAAACGGAATAATTATTAGAACCTTGGTATTTTTTTAATTGATTTTCGTGAATAAATCATTCTTTTTGTTGTGGAAATTTTCTGACAATGATATAATAAGTATCATCAATGAATAATATACATGTCATTTTGTATATACAATCAAGCAGGAGGGAGAACAGTGTATATGAAAGTTCGTAAAATTTTAGTTCTGACAGTAATCGTCGGACTTCTTGCAAATTCCTTGTGCGGTTGTGGAGGACAGGCTGCATCCAAGAGAAGAACAATCGGCTCCATCACAGATGTTGATTCCGGCAGTGATCGGAATGCAAATCAACCGGTATTGCAGTTGACGATTGCATCGAATCAAACATCGCAAGACAATCCGTATCATTTTGGACTTGAAACTTTCAAAGAGGTTGCAGAAGAGTTATCCGGCGGTACCATTCAGGTAATATGCAGTGACGGAAGTTTATCAGAGGACGAGGGTGAGTTAATTAAACTGTTGGACAGCGGAGAAGTTCAGATGGTCGTATGTTCACCGGGAAATATGTCTTCTGCGGGCGTTTCGGAAGTAAACATGCTCTCTTTACTTTATCTGTTCAATGGTTTCAGTCATTGGGAGACCGCAATGGACGGAGAGTTTGGTTCGGCAATGACGGATATCATATTGGAAAAGACAAATAACAAGTACCGCATTATGGGTTATTGGTCCGCAGGCGTCAGGGATTATTATGGTAAGATTCCCATTACTTCACCGGAAGATGTGCAGGGGCTTACAATCCGCACACAGACCTCAGGCGTTGTATTTGATTATTGGAATTCGTTAGGCGCAGAGCCGGTCAATGTCGGTTGGGGCGATTTGTATGATGTGTTAAATCGTGGTGAGGTTGATTCCGCAGAGAACGATTATACAAACCTCATGCTCAAAGAACATCACACTACGCCAAACGGTAAATATATTTGTGAAACACATCACGATTATACAACACGTTTATTTATCATGAACGGCGATTTTTATGACGGACTTACCAGCGAACAGAAAAACTGGATTGAAACGGCATCATTGGCGGCTACGCTGCAGGAGCGGTCGGTGACTTATGAAATGATGGACAGCTCTAAGGCACAATGTATCGCAGAGGGCGCCAAAGTAACGGATTATGAAAAAATGGACATTGAAGCTTTCAAGACACTCGCAATTGAAATTCAGGACAGCTATGCTGATGAAAACGGGCTTCGGGATTACCTTGACATGATTCGAAGAGCACAATAATTTACAATTATATATAGGAGGAAGGCATTTTGGCTAAGATAGATAATCATCCGACGACAAACAGTACCGGCAAAGAAAAACTGCAGTTTGCGATCGGCATTAAAGTAAAATTAATTATCGGTTTTGCCATTCCACTGGTATTTACCATTGTGGTCGGAATGGTGGCTTATTCGCTTGCGGCTTCAGGAATGACAAAAAATTATGAAGATTCCATGTCAAAGGCAATGTCTATGGCGATTGAATATTTGGATTTTGGATTTGGATCGGCAGTATCGGAGTCTGAACAGTTATATTATGATACGGACCTTATGCGATGGGCAACCGGCGCCATTTATAACGAGTGGACAAGAAAAGAGATTATGGAGGACGTATCTCTGGATTTGAATATTAAGCAGGGCGGAAACGAGTTTGTAGCAAACATGTACATCATTCCGGGAAGCAGTTCACAAGTAATTTCGACGAATGACGATAACGCTGTTGTTCCCGGTTTTTATGAAGAACTCGCAGACAAAGATGAGGCGGTATGTCTGCAAACGTTGGATGGAAGCTGGGTTGGTGCGCACAACTATATTGACCAGGTGCTTTCGCAGCATTATAAAGGTTATTCTGCTGACGATTATGCTTGTTCCTATATCCGTCCCATGGCGACGAAACGGGCGTGTATCGTGGTGGATTACAGCAGTGACAGTATCGCAGGCGTTCTCCAAAATTTAGGCTTGGGAGAGAACAGCATTGCAGCTTTTGTAACAGCGGACGGAAGGGAACTGTTGTTAAAAGAGGGCGTTATTTCAAACAGTGGTGATTTTTCTTTTGTCAATCAGTCTTATTATACGGAAGCTATGGCAGACAATGCGGCGACTATTATTGATTATGTTACATACAATCACCGGCAGTATCTGTTTATGGTAAGCAAGAGCTATCAAAACGGCTCCGCAATCTGTGCAATGGTACCGGTGAGTTTGGTGAATGAGAGTGCGGATTCGATTAAGAATGTTACGGTTTTGATGGTAATTATTTCCTGGCTGATTGCAATTGTAGCAGGTGTATTGATTACGATAGGTATTACGGCAACAATTCGACAGATCAGCAGCAAGCTCGAAACGGTGTCCGGTGGTGATCTGACGGTAAGTATGCGGGGAAGAACGGATGAGTTTAAGCTTTTGGTGCGAAGCATCGTAAATATGATTAAAAATTCCCGTGATTTGATTGTGCAGGTTTTGAAGACAACAGAAAATGTATCGGCTTCCACAGTGAATTTGTCAGAGGCTTCCGGAGTGCTTACAAACTCAAGCAACCAAATTTCTGCCGCAGTGGATGAGATGGATCAAGGTTTGAATCGTCAGGCAGAGGATGCACAGAATTGTCTCATGCAGATGGACGAGCTGTCCCAAAGAATTACAAGGGCCGTGGAAACGGTACAGCGCATGGGAAGCATTACCGACAATACCAAAGATGTCATTGCAAGCGGGATGTCCACAATGGATGATTTGACAGATAAGTCTGCCGCTACGACTGATATCACGAAAAATGTAACCACGAATATCAAAAATTTGGAAGAAAGTCTGTCCGAAATAGAAAAGTTTGTGGAAACGATTGATAATATTGCAAACGAAACAAGTCTGCTTTCATTAAATGCGTCTATTGAGGCGGCACGCGCCGGAGAAGCAGGAAGAGGCTTTGCGGTGGTTGCGCAGTCGGTAAGCTCGCTGTCTGACGGAACGATTGAGGCGGCAAGGCAAATCCAGAGCGTAATGGAACAGATTAAGGGCTATGCGAATGATACGGTACAGGTTGCCTCTCAGGCGGAGATGATTGTATCGAATCAGTCTGAGACAGTGAATAATACCATCCAGGTATTCCATGATATGAATGAATATTTGCAGAATCTGATTGATGAGATCAGTTCTTTGAATCAAATCATTGAAAGCATGGAGCGTCATAGAAACGACACGTTGGCAGCGATTGAAAGCATTTCTTCCGTATCAGAGGAAACCGCGGCTTCGGTTTCTACGGTAAATGATTCACTTAAAGAGCAAATGACTATGATGGATAATCTGAATCGCTCAACGATAGAACTGCAGGATAGGGCAAAAGAGCTTACACAGGCAGTAAACGCTTTTAAAATTTAATTGAATTGCGAAATAACATCAGGCTGAGAGTTCTTTGCAGAGCTTTCAGCCTGTTTTTTTCAAAAGAAGGTTCAATCCTGTGCGTTTACGGAGGATATTTATATGCTTGTGGACTGTCTGCTGGCACAGGATGATATCGGTCTGGTCAAGCAGAAGGATTATATATCGAATCCCAAGCCAAACGGCTACCGCAGTCTGCACCTGATTCTGGATATCCCGATTTTTCTGACGGATGAGAAGAATCATATGCGGGTGGAGGTACAGTTCCGGACAATCGCGATGGATTTCCGGGCGAGTCTGGAGCACAAGTTGAAATATAAGAAGGATATCGAAAATACCGAGAGTATTTTGGAGGAGCTCAAATACTAATCGGATATTATAAGCCGGCTTGACCGTCGCATGGAGCAGATTCGGAAACGGATTGACAACAGGGAGACTTATTCGCAGACAGGTTTTTTCCGCCGAAAAAGAAACGGAGGGAGGAAATACTCTGATAGGAAGGAATATAATTTTTATGGAATGATTGCCAGTGCTGTAATACAATGACATTGACAGAAAAATCATATAAAAACGGCTGTATGAAACAAAGCCGGATATGGAAAGGCGGTGTTATAATGTCTACAACACAAGAGCAGGTAATAAAGCATGTGATTAATATGTCAGATGTTGATGCAAAATTCATATTGGAAATTATTGAACGGCTGATTACGAAAGAAAAAGCGACGGTTAATCCGGCAGTGTCAAATAAAATGAAAGCGTTTCAGAAATTGGAACAATTGAGGGGTGGCTTTCCGGTAGATTTTGATCCGGATAAAGAGCTGGCAGAAGCGAGGGAAGCAAAATATGGTAATATTGGTTGATACAAATGTCATTCTCGATTATCCGGCTGAAAGGGAAGGATTTTTTAAGGATGCAAGGAAAATAATGGAAGCATGTGCAGACGGGGAAGTGCAGGGGTGCGTTGCTTTCCATTCGCTGCCAAACTTATGGTTTATATTGAGGAAAAAGCCGGATAACGTCCGCAGGGAAATGTTAAAACAGATATGTGCTCTGCTGTCAGTTGTCAGTGCAGAGCATGATGAGGTAGTTAAGGCGGTTGAGACAGCGGAATTTAGGCATTTTGAAGATTGTCTGCAGGATAAATGTGCTGTTATGGCAAAAGCAGACTATATTGTGACAAGGAATGTAGCGGATTATAAATATGCTGATACGGAAGTGATTATTCCAAGTGAGTTTTGTAAGTTAGTGGGGAAGTGATTTGCCGTCCTGCGATGATTTATTAAGTTACAATCACATCAATCAAAACGGAATACAACAATAGGAGTGTAGATTGATACTTTATGTTTGCAAAGCTTAGAATGAAGCCGGAGTTTGGCTATTATCAGTCCTCGAATATGCAAGGCGTTTTGATGGTATGAAACGGAGGAAACGAGCAGAGGAACCGGGCAAGGCAAATGAAGATTGAACGGAACATAGCAAATGAAGTTTGAATTATTATTAAACAGATTTTAATAGAATTGAGTGTGCGTGTGTGATAAAATATTCATACGGAATAATTTGACATAACATGGTTTAGAAAAGGACGGTTTTTATGAAAAGATATAATAAAGTAATGGTATGTATGAGTTTTCTGCTTGTTAGTACATTGGTTGGGTGTTCACAAAAGGATATTGAAAACACTTCTGATGTAACATCTGCCATAATTTCCAATGATACACTTCGATTAAACCAATTAACTGAAAATGCAGAACAAACTTTATCCATAATCCATGAAAGTGCGGATGTTTTATATTATGAAAATGGTTATCCTTATATTCATGATATACTTACTAATTATACGGACAATACAATTACGGAAACGGAGTATTGTATGCTTGCATATGATATTGACGGTATGCCTTTAAAATTGTATTGGAATTTTTTAGACAGTAGCGCAGAATGTAGTTATGATTATGTTGTTAGAACAGAAAACGTAAATCTTTTGCCAAACCAAACAGAAAACTATAATGGAGGTTGGTCATTATATGACGGCGAAAAAATGGCGGACTATCCTCAAGTCGGAAACGGAGAAGCTAACCAAGTAGCATATTCGCTCTTTTGCCTGAAAGAAGTAGTTTTTGAGAATGGTTCTGTATGGAGTAACCCGGAATATGATAATTTTTTTCAAACTTATGCAGGAAAGCAGGTAGATGTTGATACTTTACAGAACTATTATCCATACATTTATAATTTGAAAACAGATTAAGATTTATAATGTTTCGAATTTAAGAAAGGCATTGAGGACTAAATAAATCTGATATACCGGTGGAAAAGAAAACGGAATCTTGTTTATCTTTGGTAGCAATTTATCTTAACAGAAAATTAGCTGCCATTTTTATTTCAGCAACTATCAACACAGCATAGAAAGAATGAGATATTAAGGAATAATTGAGAACAAGCAGAAGGTCAGCAAAGATTTAGAAAAAGCATTGCAGGCATTGGAACAGACAAAACAGCGTGTAGCCAATGAAAAGAAAAACAGAACGAGAGGCGACAGCAATCTATCCGTATGATAGATTACAGGCAACAGGGCAGAGTAAAACGGAGGGAGGAAGAATTGAGGTAAAAAATTTCACGAAAAATTCAGTTTTCAAAAGGTATTGTCCGATGTATAATTAAAGTAGCAAAAGAAGGTGATATTTTTGAATACAACGGAACAGATACATCTGTCAGATTTAGAGCGTTTGAAATCACTCCGATATATGGACGATGATTTTATGACCGTCTGTCTTGCAGATAATTTTGAAGGCGTGGAATTGATACTTCGGATTGTTTTAGAACGAGAGGACATAAAGATTAAATCGGTCAGGACACAGGAGCCGATGAAGAATTTGCAGGGACGTTCTGCTGTTTTAGATGTTCATGCGGTTGACAGTACCGATAAGGAATTTGATGTAGAAATTCAGAGGAAAGACGCAGGAGCAGGCGCAAAAAGGGCAAGGCATAACAGCGGTCTGTTGGACGCTCATATATTAAAGTCAGGTGATGATACGGAGGATATTCCCGACAGCTATGTTATTTTCATAACAGAAAATGATGTGATGAAAGGAAATCAGCCGATATATCCGGTAGAGAGATATGTCACTATTGGAGAAAATAAAGTATTGTTTGGGGACGGTTCGCATATCCTATATGTGAATGGCAAATATAGGGGCAATGATGAAATCGGTAAGCTAATGTACGATTTTTCATGCACCAATCCCGATGATATGAATTATGAGGTACTTGCTAAAAAAGCGAGGTACTTCAAGCAGGACGAGAAAGGAGTGGCGACCATGTGCAAGATTATGGAGGATATGAGGAATGAAGCGGCAAGGGATAAATTGAAAGAGAAAGCAATTCTCATGTTAAAAAATGGAAAGATTTCGTTAGATGAAATACAGATATTCTTTTCAGAACTATCTGACGAGGAAATTGAGGAAGTTAAAGCCGAGGTCATGCAGTTGGCATAATCAATAAACAAAAATAACATTGCGTCTGTCAGACGCATTGGTAAAAGCGCATGGAACAGTAATATAAACCATGCGTCTTTTTTGTGTCCCAAAGGAG
>CAMWYL010000082.1 GCA_947178465.1 uncultured Lachnospiraceae bacterium
CTCGGCGCTGGGTATAAGAGTCAGGTCTTACACTCATATAGATATTGCAGCAACATATCCTCAGGCCATGTCATATATTGGCTCATGCGCATCACCTTGAAGGTCGGCCAGTTATTCTGACAACTCGCTCTGCCGCCCGCGTTTTGTACCTTGTCGAAAGCCTCAAATTCCGCCTTTGCGATTGTAAGCGCCAAGGCAGTTACCACGGGAGCATTCGCCACAATTGCCGTCAGCAGCGCATCGCTCTTGGCTGTCAGCTCCTTCGTATTCCCATCCAGATAAATATCACTCTTTCCTATGATATCAAGCTTTTCAAGTGCATTGGCAAAGATTACCGCAAGAGACTCTATCGCGATTCCCAGCTCCCGCTCATATTTCTTTGTCACCGGCGTAAGGCTGATTTGCTCAAGCAATCCCGCAACGTCCCGCAACACACCGTCCTCACCCTCTGTTACCATCTCCGGGTTCTGCGGCAGTCCTTTAAACAGCCACTTATCATGCGGCGCATACTGCCGATTCAAGAGATAGTTGAGCTTCATCGCCTGCTTTACGCACTCCGCCTTTGCCAGTTCTGCCGCCACAAGCTGCCCGCGTCTGCGCATACGTGGCAGATTGTATTGCCCACTCTGTGAAAACTGAGCGCACGCCTGCGCAATCTTGCGATACCAGGCTGCCTTCGGGTAATACGCCGCAAGGCGGTCCCGATATTTGGTAAATATTCCTTCATCATCCCGAAACACTTCACCGTTGACAGCCGCGGCAAGCGCATAATCCTGAACCGCCAGCCAGTACTTTATCGTATTCAGGCTCTCCTGTCCTCCACATGTATTGATTTCTCCAATCAAATCATATCCCAACAGGTTCTTATAGAACTCCTCGATTACCATCACACCGGTCCTGTCCCTGCCGTGGAAGGTCTCCGTCCTCTGAACGCCCTGATAGGAATCCGGAAGCTGTTCGTAAGCCTCCTGCAGGGCTTTGCCGATTTTGTTATAGACCTCCTTTGTCACCCACATCACGAAGCGCGGGCCGAAATCATGGTCAGCGGACAGCGTATCGTCAAAACCGAAGCAATCCGATCCCTTCCCGACCAATCCGACCGCGATCACATGCTCATATTCCTTGAATTTCGCGGCGATCATCGGTCTGCCGTATTCCTCATAGTAGGCACGGCAAAGCTCCAAACCGGTAATCTCGGGTGTAAAATCCTCATATTCCTCGATATCAGGGATTTCTTCCTCTGCAGGCTCCTGCACAATGTCCTCCATTGCGCCGTCCAACAGCACAGGCTCCACATACGATACATCCGATCCGGTTCCGATCATGTCCATGTCATCCGCATGGCTCTCGGAAGCGGCAAGCTTTTCCATGGCAAACAGGCTCTCCGTCATCACCCCCGGCTCAATATCCTGTATCGCTTCAGGCTCCTGCACCGAAAAGTCCTCTGCCGCAAAATCCACGGGTTCCTGTGCCAAAAAGTCCTCTGCCGCAAAATCCACAGACTCCTGCGCCGTTTTCTCCCACAGAGCATTCTCCTCAAAATCGGCATTTTTCTCCAGTTTAAGGCGGATAATCGCGATATTTTCGCTTAATCGCTCATACTGCACATTGTTCGTCCCCAGATATTTCGCCACGCAGTCGCGGCTCTTTTCCATGGCCGCACAGGCCTCCTCATAGTTCTTCTCCATATAATAAAGACTTCCCAACGCGGAAAGCGCCGCACTGTAGTGCGCGTCATCAACGCCAAGCTCCTCAAAAATCCGGATAGCCTCCTCCGCGTCCGCCTTCGCCTCGTCATCCTCGCCAAGCTCAATACAGGTATTCGCAAGGTTCGCATAGGTCACTGCAATCTCAAACTGCTGATCCGCTTTGCTCCGCACAATATCAAGCGCCTTCTCAAGCTGCTCCTTCGCGGAGGCAAAATCCCCCATCTCCTGATACAGCAGGCTGAGATTGTTGTAGAGCGACGCATAATACATATCGTCAGGCTTTAACAGTTCCTCATAGACCGGAAGCACACGGTTATAGAAACCCAACGATTCCTGAAGCAGCCCCGCGGCCCGGTGTGCGTTTGCAATATTCAAGAGCACCGTCGCATACGGAATCGTCCCCTGTATGTCCATCTCCTCCATCAGCGCGATTGCCTTGTTACAGCATGCGACAGATTCCTCATACCGGCCGGTTTCCCGGTAAAACCCGATCAGCTCACTGTAAAGGACCAGCTCCGCCTCCCGGTTTCCCTCGACCTGCGCCTGAGCGATGTATCTTGACAAAAAGTCCTCTATCTCACCGATTTTCTCCTCCGCAAAAAGAGCATCCAACTCATCCAATATCTGATTTATCTCCATTGCCCTTCCTCCTAATATCAGATTTTCCGCAGAATATCCACGGTATGCGCTCCTGCTCCTATCAGCTCCTGCCGTTCGCAGGTCGCAAGCTGATACTGCACAAAAATTTCAAATTCCTCGTCCGTCAAACGATTCAGAAACGGCCGCATGTAATTTGCCGGCCCGTCAGGGGAAATCAGCCTCAACCGCTCGAAACCGACCGCTTCGTTCAGGGCGTTGATATCTTCCACCCGCACATAGTCATACAGTGCCTTCTTATCGGAAACGGTATGAAAATCCGCCGTCAAACGCTGCTTGGCCATGCACGCAAGCACGTTCCGCTCCTTAAAGGCATAGCTGATCACGCCATATTCATTCATGCAGTAAGCCACGAATATTACACCACCCGTCTTGGTAACCCGTTTCGCCTCCGCAAGCGCCTGCTTCTTCTCCGCAAAGGTAAACAGATGGTACATTGGCCCGAACAGCAACGTCACGTCAAACTGCTCATTTGCAAGCTTCTTCAAATGCAATGCATTTCCCTGCATTGCCTTTACCGCGCTTGCCTTCTTCTTAAGGATCCCCAGATTATACCGCACCAGCTCCACTGCCGTCACATCATAACCCTCGTCGGAGAGCGCCACACTGTAGCGTCCTGTCCCTGCGCCGATATCCAGCAGCTTTATTTCCTGCCTTGTTGCTCCGGCGGCCTCGCACTGCGACAGATACCTGTGAATATATTCCATCGAGACACGAAACTCTACTTGTCCGTGGCGGGAGTTTAACCGTTTTTCCTCGTTAAATTTATTATAATACGCTTCCAGCTCTGTCATCCGAACATTCCTTTATTTCAACAGCACTTCCATCTTCTTCTGCACCAGCGTAATCACCGGTCCCAGGAAAAACGCCACCAGAACCGTCACGATACCGACATCTCCGCCAAGCAGGAAGCCGCCAATCATAAACGCAATATCCCATATCATGCGCACAACCTTAAACGAAAAGCGTTTTACATGCTTTGACAGAATAAACGGCAACGCATCATAGGGGGACGAGCCCAGCCCCGCGCACATATAGGCCGCCGCTCCCACTAAAAATACCGCAAGAGAGGGTATCAGCAGCACATAGCGGCTTGTCGTCAGTGAAAAGAACCCTGCCGGAAGAATCAGCGACCAAATCCACTGAAAGAAATCCGATATGTATCCCAAAAAGCACATGTTTCCAATTGTGCCAAAGCCAATCCTGCTCAAGTCAAAGCGCACCACAAACACAAACGTCACCAGATGGCACAGGAACTGACAGGTTCCAAAGCTCAGGTGCACATAGTTCGTAACGCCCTGGGTCAGGCACGAGCAGGGATCCGTGCCAAGATTAATCGCCCGCAAAAGGGAAAGTCCCAAGCCCTGCGCAATCACGCCGCAAATCATCATAATCATGCGCTTTTGAAATTTCGGCGGACGTGCAAACCACGTCAATTTCTTTCCTTTAAAATTCATAAAAATTATGCTCCTCTGCCTTAGGCATCTCAACAACAGACTCCTGCTTCTCTTCAATCGCCGCAGGTGCCTTCGGGTGTACCTTCTCTGTGCGTATTTCTATAACGGGGCCGCCGGTTCCGTTGATATAGTCACCGGTAATCGTTACCTCTCCGATATTGTCATCCTTTGGAATCTCATACATGATATCCAACATAAATTCTTCAATAATAGCGCGCAACGCACGGGCGCCCGTCTCTCGCTCCAGCGCCTTTTCCGCAATCGCCTCCAATGCGCTGTCATCAAACACAAGCTTTACCTCGTCCAGCTCCAAAAGCTTTTGGTACTGCTTCAAAATCGCATTTTTCGGCTCCTTCAATATCTTGACATAGCTTTCCTTCGTCAGGCCGTCCATCGGACATATAATTGGAAGGCGCCCGATAAACTCCGGTATCATGCCGAATTTCTTGATGTCCTCAACCGTTACCTTACCAAGAATATTCGGTTCCTTATCAAATCTGTCCTTAAGCTCCGCATTAAAACCAATGGAGGATTGCTTGCTCAGGCGCTGCTTTATGATTTCCTCCAAATCCGGAAACGCGCCGCCACAGATAAAGAGGATATTCCTTGTGTTCACTGTTGTCAGCGGCACCATTGCATTTTTACTGTTGGCTCCTACCGGGACCTCCACATCCGCACCTTCGAGAAGCTTAAGCATTCCCTGCTGCACGGATTCCCCACTGACATCGCGCGAGGTCGTGTTCTTCTTCTTTGCGATCTTGTCAATCTCATCAATAAAGACAATCCCGCGCTCTGCCTTCTCCACGTCATTGTCAGCCGCAGCCAGCAGTTTGGAGATAACCGATTCGATATCGTCGCCGATATAGCCCGCCTCCGTCAGGGAAGTCGCATCCGCGATTGCAAGCGGCACATCCAGCAGCCTCGCCAGCGTCTTTACCATGTAGGTCTTCCCGCAGCCGGTCGGTCCCAGCAGCAAAATATTCGACTTTTCGATTTCGATATCATCCATCGTGCCGGTCGTCACCCGCTTGTAGTGATTGTATACCGCCACCGAAATGACCTTTTTCGCATGCTCCTGCCCTACCACGAAGTCATCCAGCTGTCCCTTGATTTTATGCGGCGCGGGCAGATTGTTGATGTTAAATACTGCCTCCTGCTTTTTCTCCTTGGGCTTTTTGCGCTTCAGCTTCTGACGGTTCGGAATACCGCCGTCGCCCTGCAAATCCGCAATATTCACAAAACTGATATTCGGGAAACGCCGTTTCCCGTCCTTACCGGTCTCGTCGTCTAAATTGATGGTATGGTTCAGCATTCCCTGATAATCGAACTGGCTGACGGTATCCATCGTCTTATGCATACAATCCGAACATACAGAAATATGGTTGGGCAGCTTAAACATTCTCCCCGCCTTGCTTTCGGGCCGTCTGCAGATAAAGCATACATCCTCGTAATCGTTTTCCTTATCCTTATCCGTCCCGTCATCCGCGGACGACGCCCCTGACTGCTCCGTCTCCGACGCACTCTCCTTGGCTTTGTCCTCCTCGTCAGCAATGTCTATCATTTCTAAATCTTCGTTGTTGTCCATCATATTCATACCCATGCCTTTCTAACCACGCCGATGCGGTCAATTGTCATTATGCTGCAATACCACGTCCATCGTCCGCTCTATGTACTCTCCCTGCTCCTGCCGCATGACGACGACCTCCACCTGCGTTCCCGCGGTATAATATTCCAGAACTCCCTGCAGTTGTGTCATCGCGGTAATTTCCTCACCGTCGATCTCAATAATGATATCTCCCTTCAGTATGCCGGCCTTTTCCGCCGCGCTGCCCTTAATTACCCGCACAACATATACGCCCTGCGGCATATTATAGCTGCTGCTGGCATCTTTTGAAACATCATTCCCTGAGATTCCCAGAAATGCACGCTTGTCAGCGGAAACCTTTCTTCTTGTCTCCTGCTCTATCAGTTCTTCAATAATCGGCTTTGCGGTGTCAACCGGTATCGCATAGCCCATTCCCTCGATCACATAATCCGCAATCTTGCTGGAATTAATGCCGATTACCTCGCCTCGGATATTCAACAGTGCGCCACCGGAATTTCCCGGGTTGATGGCGGCATCCGTCTGTATCAGATAGCCCTGATTGATGTCCGGGTCATCCGCGAAAACATCCCTGTTCAGCGCACTGATCACCCCGGTCGTAACAGACTGTCCATAGCCGAGGGAATTCCCGATGGCAATTGCCGGCTCGCCCACCTGAAGCGCATTCGAATCTCCCAGAACGGCTATCGCGATTGCATCCAGCGTATCACTGTCCATATCCTCAATAAAAACACTGACAATCGCCAGGTCATTATCCGGGGCGGTACCTTTCACATAGGCCTCAACCTCACTGTCGTCAATAAACTGCACATACAGGTCATTGCAATCCTCCACAACATGATAGTTTGTGACAATCAACAGCTCCTCCTCGTTCTGTCCCACGATAATACCGGAACCGCTCGCTTCCTCGTCTACCATCCTGTCATACCAGTAATCATAGGTGGTATATTCGTTAGTGATGGCAACCACACAGGGCATGGCGGCCTTGACCACCTCCGTCACATCACAGACAACTGCCGTCGCCGTATCCGCCTGCGGTACAGTCTGCACCTTTCCCACATTGGGCACCGGTCTTTCCGTCTGCTCCCGTTCCGGCACGGTCTCCGGATTTTGTTCCTCTTCCACCTGCGAGTTCTCCCTCGCCTCCCTTTCGCTCTCCTCTTTCCGCCTTGCGGCGCGCGACTGTGCCGACTCCCGCGTCTCGTCCGCGGCTTCCTCGGAAGTGTCGGGCAGGAACACAAAAGCGTCCGTAAACGCATCCCGGTTCCCCAGAACATACTGATATGCAAACGCACCGCCGGTCGTATATATTGAGGTCAGCAAAATACAACCGATCACCGCCACCGCCGTTTTTAACTTATTATTCATCCGTTTCTCTCCTTACTTCTCCAACCGAACCATATCGTGCTATTCCACCGTAACCGACTTTGCGAGGTTTCTCGGCTTATCCACGTCACAGCCCTTTCCGACCGCCACATAATACCCAAACAATTGCAGCGGGATAATCGCCAATGAGTTTGCAAAATACGGATTTGTACTCGGAATGTAAATCACATAATCCGCAGCCTTTTCGATATCGGTATTGCCCTCGTTTGTCACTGCGAGCACAAAGGCGCCTCTCGCCTTAACCTCCACCATGTTGCTGAGCGTTTTCTGAAACAGCTTATCCTGAGTGGCCACAGCGGCAACCAGTGTCCCCTCCTCAATCAGGGAAATTGTGCCATGCTTCAGCTCACCGGCTGCATAGGCCTCCGAATGGATATAGGAGATTTCCTTCAGCTTCAGAGAGCCCTCCATGGATATCGCATAGTCGATACCTCTTCCGACAAAGAACACATCCTTCGCCGCAACATAACGGTTTGCAAACTTCTGTATTTTCTTCTTGTTCGACAGCAGCATCTCAATCTGCTCCGGAAGCCGCTTCAGATCCTCAAGCATATGTTGGAACGCTTCCTCCTCCAGCTTTCCGCGCACCTTGGCAAACTTCATGGCCAGCAGATAGAGCGCGATCAACTGCGCGCTGTAGGCCTTTGTCGTCGCCACGGCGATTTCCGGACCTGCCCATGTATACATGACATTGTCCGCCTCCCGCGCGATGGAGCTTCCTACCACGTTCACAATCCCAAGCACCTTATGTCCGCGCTTCTGCGATTCCCGAAGTGCCGCCAGTGTGTCGGCAGTCTCTCCGGACTGACTGATAACAATAACCATCGTCCCATCCTCCAGAATCGGGTCGCGATACCGGAACTCACTTGCGACGTCCACCTCCACGGGGATTCTGGCAATGCCTTCAATCACGTATTTTGCGGTCACGCCGGTATGATACGCGGAGCCGCAGGCCACGATGTAGATTTTGCGAATGCTCTGAATTTCCTCGTCACTCATGCCAAGCTCCTCAATGACAATGTCGCCGTCCTTTAACCTTGGCATCAGCGTATCGGTCACGGTTTTGGGCTGCTCATACATCTCCTTGAGCATGAAATGCTCATATCCGCCCTTCTCAGCCGCGTCGGAATCCCACTCGATTGTGACGGGCTCTTTGGTAATCTCCTCCTCATCTACGGTATAGAAATGCATGTGATCCGCACGCAGGCGCACCACTTCCTGATTTTCTATAAAGTAGACCTTTCTCGTGTATTTCAATATTGCCGGAACGTCCGAAGCGATAAAGCAACCGTTCTCATTCTGTCCGACGATCAACGGGCTGTCCTTACGCACCGCAAAGATTTCATCCGGATGCTCCGCAAAGATAATCCCAAGCGCATAGGAGCCTTGAACGCGGTGCATAACCTTTGTGATGGCCTCAAGCGGATTCCCCTTATAGTAATAATCTATCAGGTGAGCCAGCACCTCGGTATCCGTCTCGGACGTAAACTGATAGCCCCTTGAAATCAGCTTTTCCTTGAGCGGCAGATAATTCTCAATAATCCCGTTGTGGACAACA
Organism: uncultured Lachnospiraceae bacterium; assembly: GCA_947178465.1. Taxonomy (GTDB): domain Bacteria; phylum Bacillota; class Clostridia; order Lachnospirales; family Lachnospiraceae; genus COE1. The sequence continues at coordinate 8,371 of CAMWYL010000082.1, forward strand.
GCAATCGTCTCATTCATGTTATAATGCGGGTGAGCATTTTCATTGCTCGGCGCACCATGTGTCGCCCATCTTGTATGTCCGATACCGACTACTCCGGGCATGGTCGCCCCATCATGCGTCAGCTCCTCCAATACCTTTAACCGCCCGGCTGATTTTGTGATCTGTATCCTCTCTCCGTCGAAAACCGCCATTCCGGCCGAATCATATCCTCTGTATTCAAGCTTCGCAAGTCCCTCCAAAATCACGGGGGCTGCAGCATGCGTTCCAATATAACCGACTATTCCACACATATTTTAAACCGGCTCCTTTCTCACCTTAATTTTAAGTCCAATATCGCTTACCGGAACTGCACCATTTTATTATACCATACGGAAGTCGTTTATAGTGCGTTCCGAGTAAATATCCCATATATTTACAACCGCTTGACACGATCAGATAGGGTATGAGCCTTGTATTTCCCGTTTTGCGCAAATGTTTTGCGGTATCCTTCACCAGCCGCACGCCCTCGCTCTCCGAGGAAATTCCCGCAAAGACCTCCGGATGCTCCGCCTGCGACACACCCAGATCAAAATTCCTCCGAAACTGCTGCATGCAGGTATAATTATGCGAGTGAAATACCTCTGCCTCTGCCGCGTAAGCAATCTGATACCCTGCCTTTACCGCCTTTGCCGCATAGAGCATATCTTCGTTAAAAATCGCCCTTTTCACAAAACCGCCCAGCGCGTCAAAGGTCCTTCTGTCATAGGCGGCGCACACATTCGAGCACATAAAGGTCTTGATTCCCAGCCTTTCCATATCCGCTTGGGACTTCAGCACCGGCTCGGCAGGATAGTTGAAGCCCCTTGTAAACCGCTCTATTTCCCTGCAATCAGGATAGGGAAGCTGCCTTGCATAGGCAACTGCCACCTTCTGCTCCTGCGTAAGCGCGGCTGTCAGCTTCTCAAGCAGCGTTTCATCCACCGGCAGGGCATCCTGCGTCATACAGACAAAAATATCCGCCTTGGAGTATCGGACCGCCTTTGTCCGGGTTCCCGCATGGTCAAATTCCCGCTCGGAGACATGGCGCACTTCAATGTTTTTGTATTTCTCCAAAAACCCCGTTCCGTAAAAAAGCGCGTTAAAATACTTCTCCTCGGTATTCATAATAATCAGCCTGTTCATGGGACAGATCTGCTTCTCAAGCGCCTCAATCAGCTGAAATACCTGCTTTTGCGGCTTATAGGTCAATAGGATAACGTCTACGCTCTGCTGCATGCCAACCCTCCGGTATCGTAAATTAGGCAAAAAGGGCCGTTATGACACGACCCTGTTGGTTCTTTGTGTACTGCATTATTGACTTGGAGCGCTGACACCGGTATCCGAGACAATCTTCTGACTGCACTTCTTAACGGTCTCTGACGGATTCCAATCCTCGTCAAACAGGAATTTGTGCAGCTCAATGACATTTTTCTCCAAATCCACCGGAATGACAACGCTGGCCTTGCCGACACGTCCGGTCTGCACACTGTCCGCAAACGGGAAGCCGGCCGTGGGACCAATCTCATAGCTGCCAATGTCGGCGAGCAGCGATAAAATCTCCGGAAGGTCAAGGGAGGTCGCAATCTCCGGGAAGACCGCATCCGCAATCTGATTCAGCGTTGCAGGATTAAGCGTCATCGCCTTTCTCGCCGTCTTCTCCAGCACGGTTCTCTGCCGCTCGGTACGCTGAAAATCGTCCCCGACATAACGGATACGGCAGTATGCCGTTGCCTGAAGACCGTTTAGTGTCTGGAGACCGGCATGCTCCACCGGCTTGTAATACTTATACAAAGGATTGTTGGGATCCGGAATATAGTTCGGCTCTCCTTTTGCATTCAAGGTTCCGTCCGGCTTGCCGCACATGCTGACCTGATAGCTGTTGAGATGGTCAATCTCATTCTCCTTGACATCAATCTCAATACCGCCGACCGCGTTGATAACATCCACCAGTCCCTCAAAACCTACGGTCACAAAATCCGTGATATTCATATCCAGATTCATGTTCAGCATACTCAGCGCCTGCTGCGGACCGCCCTTGGAGTAGGCTGCGTTCGCCTTGTTATAGCTGTCGGTACCCATATTCAGCCATGTATCACGATAAACGGACACCAGCCGAACCTCCTTCGTGTCAAGGTTGATGGAAGCAATCATAATAACATCCGTCCGGGTTGCCTTGTCGAGCTGCTTATCCCGCGAATCGACACCAAAGAGGGCGATATTGCGGTAGCCCTTCATGGCACCGGTCTCCTCCTGCTCCTTTACCTCCTGGCTGATCTGTACATCCGCATCATCTATGGTGATCACTTTGATGTTGCTCGCCTTCCGGAAGCCCCAAAATACTCCCACAAGTATCTTAAGTACAAATATTTCAGAGATAA
>CAMWYL010000083.1 GCA_947178465.1 uncultured Lachnospiraceae bacterium
AAAATTCTGCTGTTGGAGATTAGAAGCAAGGCCCCTAACGCCCCATCTTACATTAACGAGCACCCATGTCACCAACGACGGTTGATTGTAGTTCTGGGTAACGATGTCCAGCCACTCTGTGGAAATATCCTTTACGGCCTCATCGCTGAACCAATGATTTGAAGGGATCTCACACCACACCGCAAATCCCATAATATCGGCGTAATAGTAAAAACGCTCGTCCTCGTTTTTCTGGTGCTTGCGAACACCATTGAAGCCCATTTCCTTGGCAAGCCTGATATCGTCAATTACAGCCTGCTCACTTGGAGGGGTCATTCCCGATTTTTTCCAATACCCCTGATCGAGTACAAGCTTTGAATAGAATGGGGCGCCATTGAGCAATATTTTTCCGTCCCTGACGGTAAACTCCCTCAGCCCGAAATAGCTGCCTACCCGATCGACTTCATTTCCGCTCTTGCTTACGGTCACTTCCACGTCATACAGTGCAGGATTCCGGAGACACCACTGCTCCGCCTGATAAGTAATGCTCCTGCTGTCAAGGCAAATCTTTACGGTGTTGTCAATATCTCCCGCAATTACAGATACTGTCTGCACGGGTCTGCCGTCAAAGCTTACGGCTATTTTTACCTCAACATCATCTGCGGGCTTATTAACAGCCATGTCAAATGTAACGGAGCTGTCGCTTATATCGGGTGTTATTTTAAGTTTTGTCAGTCTTACATCATCTGTATATTCAAGCCATACGGTTTTCCATATTCCCGTAGTCTGTACATACCAACAGCCGAAGCTTTGAGCCTCCCAGCGCTGCTTGCCTCTGACCTGAACAGGCAGGTCGTCGTCGGTGCACTTTACGGTAAGTACGCCTGCGTTATCGACAAGAAGATCGGTCACATCAAAGGAGAAACGCGTGTACGCTCCCTTGTGAGTTCCCGCAAGTCTGCCATTTACATAAACCTCGGTAACATAGTCCGCGCCGTCAAAATTGATAATCGTTCGCTTGCCTGCCTTTCCCGAAATTTTGCGGGAATACCATACCATGTTGCGCTGTGCGGTATCATGGATTCCGCTAAGCTCGGTCTCATATGTAAATGGGACATTGATTTTTCGGTCAAGCCTGCCTGCAAGTGCGTCCACAGCGTCTGCTTCATCTCCAAAAGCAAAAGCCCACTCGCCGTTCAAGTTCAACCAATCGTTTCTGACAAACTGTGGTCTGGGATATTCCGGAATATAGCATCTAACGTGTTTCATAATCGGCTCCTTTCCTGCCATTTCATCATTTGATATTATAATATCGTAAACCGGATGGATTTCCAATACATTATTCAGTCATAAAAGTGAGGAATACAAACCTCTTTATAGAGAAATACATGGGCTTACATTATAAATGATGTCAGCATGTCTTAGCAGACCGCTGAAAATGAAGCATTGTATATACACAGATGTTGACAATATTTTGTTTATTTACGAAAATTATATCAGGGATTAGAACCACCTGACAGAATATTGTATTATGACGCAAAAGAAGCTATACTAAACCTGATGACACACCGGAAGGGAGCATGATTACCGCCATGAAGAAAAAAATTTTTGCTGTTTTATGTATTTTAGCTGTTCTTTTTCTTTGTATAAGACTGAGCTTTTTCAACAAGCCTTCCGAGGCTTTTCACTTGGGAAAAATACCGGAAGCAAAAGCGCAGACGGTCTCCGGACGCGGTGAACAGTCGGAACAGCTGTTGTTGGAACAGATACTGCTTGCACCGACACTCCCGGAGCAGCCGCAGCCCAAGCAGTCAGATGAAATGCATTTCGAGAGATTAACGTTCCCCACGCCTGTCGTGGAATTAAACGGAGAGGAGGGCAATCTGTGCTACCGCTGGGGACGCGGAAATGGCAGCATTCTTATCAATGAAACTACGGTGCTTCTTTCCATCGATTGTTACTTTCCGGAACAAAAGCGGCAGCAGAAACTCTTTTTTGTGGCGGAGGCACCGGATTTCGTGCCGCAGGAGGTTTTTCGCCAAAATTCCCGTGAATACGACGCCGGCATCGCCGGAAGTCCGGATTTATTTGAACATCGGGTAGTTTGGCCCCTGCCGGTTGAAGGCGGTTATCTTTATGAGCTGGACGGAAGCTTGTACATTCTGTCGGCAGATTTTCGGGAAACGACCTTTCTCTGCGATCTCAGAGAGCTTATGGGAGCGCTGTATACGTTTTCGCCGTGGATAACGGATTACGACAACAAATGCGATGCGCTCGCGGATGCCTCAAGGCTGCTGGCATGTACGGATGAGGGACTTTACGAATATGATTTGACGCTGGGCAAGAAAACGCTTTTGGAGCCGGCTGTTTTTCTTCCATATGAGATTGTCCATATAGAGGGGGACTGCGACTGTGGGGAGACGGGCTTTGAATTTACAGGTCCCATAGCGGCGGAATATACGCCTGACGGCCAAGGGTATGTTTTTGTGACGGGAGATGAATATGGGGGCGAGGAAAGCATTACCTTAAAATCCGCGAATGGGAAAACACTATATCACAAGGAGTTTGACAATCTGCATGGTGATTTTATGTGGATGGAAACGGATGACACTGTCTGTATGGCATTCTTTTATAAATCCTATCAGGAGGAGGACGCGTGGATGGATTTGACGGATGTTTCCACGGGAGAGACAACCACCTTTGCCATACCCTCGGAGGTCTTCTGCGGAGGAGCCTATGGCAACTTTTGGGACGCCGATACGCTGGTATATTGTAAAGAATATGTCCCTCCGTACCGGGAAAACGACAAAAAGAAGTGTGAATATGCACTCTACCGGTTCCGTAACGAACCACATTCCGAGCAAGCCCCTGCCGCAAACACGACAGCCGGAAGGAACAGAATGATTCCCTTGGGCAGTGATTACATAATCGTATCAGAGGGGGAATAATCCATGGATTATTATTCCATGGTATCCCCCTTCACTCAATAGATCAGCTCCAGCTCCTCACGATTAAGCAGCTTAATCTTTCCCTTGCCAACCTCAATCAGCCCCTCCTGCTGCATCTTCATCAGCTCCCTTGAGAGCGACGGTCTTGTCGTCCCAATATAATCCGCCAACGCCTCACGGTTCATTGAGAGGAGGACAACGTCCTTATCCTCCGCCTGCTCTATCAGCCACAGCGCAATGCGCTCCCTCAGCGTTGTCCCCGACAACAGATGGAGCTTTCTCGTCATAAAGAAGTTCTTCTGAGACTGTATCTCAAGCATGTTGCGCGTAATCATCTGATGATGCTCACAAGCGTTCCGGCAAAAGCCATAGAAAAAGTTCCACGGAATCTCCAAAACCCGCACCCTTCCCTGCGCGACCGCATCATACCAATAGCTCTTCTCATCCGAAAACAGGAACATTTCACCGAATACGTCACCCTTCTCCACCAGAAAGAGCACATCCCGCTTCCCCGATGGAAAGTCCTTCGCTATCATCACGGTTCCGTCCAATATGACAAACAGCCGATGCGGTACCTCTCCCTGCCGGAAAATATAGCTTTGATCCTCATAGGCTGCTTCTTTTGCCTTGGAACAGCTTAACATCTTATTTAATTCCTCTTCCGTAATGTCACGAAATAAATGAACCCCTCGCAACTCCTGTCCGTTATGCTTCCTGCCTGCTTCCATATGCTTCCCCATTTCTGTCTTCAAGACTTAAATAAGGACTTACCGGTGCGCATTGCACCGTTAAGTCCTTATTATTATACGCCTGTTAAGCCGCTTTATCAATCATAAGCTTACATATAAGCTTTACATCATGCCGCCCATTCCGGGTCCGCCTGCCGGCATTGCAGGAGTATCCTCTTTGATGTTTGCGACAACGGATTCTGTTGTCAGAAGGGTGCTCGCCACGCTGCATGCATTCTGCAGTGCGCTTCTTGTCACCTTCGCCGGATCAAGGATTCCCGCCTCAATCATATTTACATACTCTTCCTTGTATGCATCAAAGCCAACGCCTGTCTCGGACTCCTTTACCTTGTTTACGATAACGCTTCCCTCAAGGCCTGCGTTCGCTACGATGATAAACAACGGTGCATCCAGTGCCTTCAACACGATTCTCGCGCCGGTCTTCTCGTCGCCCTCAAGGGTGTCAATCAGCTTCTCAACCTCCTTGGAAGCATGGATATAAGCGGAACCGCCGCCTGAGATAATACCTTCCTCGACAGCCGCTCTTGTCGCGTTGAGCGCGTCCTCCATGCGGAGCTTCTTTTCCTTCATCTCGGTCTCTGTCGCAGCGCCTACACGGATAACCGCTACACCGCCCGCAAGCTTTGCAAGTCTCTCCTGCAGCTTCTCCTTATCGAAATCAGATGTTGTCTCCTCAATCTGCTTCTTAATCTGTGAAATTCTCGCGTCAATGGCTGCCTTGTCACCCTCACCGTCAACGATAATGGTATTCTCCTTCTGTACCTTAACGGACTTCGCACGGCCGCACTGCTCTAATGTAGCCTCCTTGAGGTCTAATCCAAGCTCCTCGCTGATTACCTGACCGCCTGTCAAAATCGCGATGTCCTCCAGCATTGCCTTTCTTCTGTCGCCGTAGCCCGGTGCCTTTACTGCTACTACGTTAAAGGTGCCACGCAGCTTGTTGACAATCAATGTAGTAAGCGCTTCACCCTCTACATCCTCCGCAATGATCAGCAGCTTCGCGCCGGACTGCACCACCTGCTCCAGTACCGGAAGGATTTCCTGAATGTTTGAAATCTTCTTGTCTGTAATCAGGATATACGGATCCTCCATTGTTGCTTCCATTTTATCCATATCCGTAGCCATGTAAGCGGAAATATAACCACGGTCAAACTGCATACCCTCTACCAGATCCAGCTCTGTCTGCATCGTCTTGGACTCTTCAATCGTGATAACGCCGTCGCCGGAAACCTTCTCCATCGCGTCCGCTACCATATTTCCTACCGTATCATCACCTGCAGAAATCGCTGCTACTCTTGCAATGTGCTGCTTTCCGTTTACCTTGGAGCTCATTGCCGCAATCGCCTCTACTGCGCAGTCAGTCGCCTTCTTCATACCCTTTCTCAGTACGATCGGGTTTGCACCTGCCGCCAAGTTCTTCATACCCTCGTTAATCATTGCCTGTGCAAGCACGGTCGCCGTTGTCGTACCATCGCCGGCTACATCGTTTGTCTTTGTAGCAACCTCCTTGACAAGCTGTGCACCCATATTCTCAAACGCATCCTCGAGCTCGATTTCCTTTGCGATTGTCACGCCATCGTTTGTGATCAACGGTGCACCGAAGGACTTATCCAAAACAACGTTTCTTCCCTTCGGTCCAAGTGTTACGCTTACCGTATTCGCTAATTTGTTTACGCCTTCCTCCAACGCCTTGCGGGCCTCTGCTCCATACTTAATTTCCTTTGCCATGACTGAACTCCTCCTAAATTATTAATCTCCCTGTTTTATTGGATAACTGCCAGAATATCATTCTGCTTTACAATAATGTACTCTTCCTCGTCAATCTTTACTTCTGTTCCTGAATACTTGGAGAAGATTACGTTGTCGCCAACCTGAACCTCCATCTTAATCTCCTTGCCGTCAACCACACCGCCGGGGCCTACTGCGATAACCTCTGCCTGCTGCGGCTTCTCTTTATTCTGTCCCGGTAAAACAATGCCGGACTTCGTTGTCTCTTCTGCAACCAACTGCTTTAATACGACTCTGTCTCCTAATGGTACTAACTTCATGCTAAAATGCCTCCTTCTGATTTATAAAAAATTATTATCGGTTCTTTTTGATTAGCACTCTTTCTTGTTGAGTGCTAACAGAACATATAATAATTTTTTCCATAAAGTTGTGCAAACGGATTGAAATGTTGTTTTCTCGTTCTATCTCTTGTTATCTTCCATTTTCTTCCGTTTTCTTCACTTTTCTAAGTTTGTGCTACTTAATAATTATTTTAGATTTTGCCGAGTCCCTTTTCCAGCCGCTCCCTGTAGCCGGGCGCGTTCTTCAATTCAAACTTATTTTCAAACATCACATATTCGGCATCAGAGAACACCTCACGGAAGCCCTCTTCCACATTCGTTTTCATTACGCAGCCGATCGCAACGCTCGGTGCAAGCCGCTCATCCTCATAGTCCAGACATGCCTGCTGTACACTGTCACAGTAGGCCTTTGCCTCCTCCTCCTCGGTCAGCGGCAGCAGCACATAAAATACATCGCCCTCTACCCTGCCGATTATCGCGTCCTCCAGACCGCATTCCGCCGCTTTTTCTTTGAGAATTTCCGCAATCGTCACAATCAGTCTGTCGCTCTCTTCCTCGCCGAAGTTGTCATCGACAAAGCGCCAATCGTTGATATTCGCGCAAACCGCCGCCGTAGGCACAACGCCGCGCTCCGCAAGCTGCTTCATCCGGCTGATAAAGTAATTGCGGTTGAGCGCCCCGGTAAGAGGGTCCGTCTGTTCGGAATATTTCGCCTGATATGCGTCTTTCTCAAGCTGCTGCTCCAGCTCATCTATGTAGACAGCCTGCTCGCTTGCCATATAGGACTTTTCGCTAAAGCCCTCCAATGTTTTAATATATGCATCGAGGAGCTTTTTTGACGTATCCAAAGCCTGCTCCTCCACATTATCGTATTTCGCGTAAATATGGCACACGGTTCTGCCCTTTACCCGAATCTTGTTTCCCGGCTTATTCACAACATCCGGCTTGAATTCACCGAAATCCCCGTGTACCATGACTATCCCGCCGTGACGGTCCGTCATCATGGTGTCCAGTCCAAAGCTTTCGTGAAGCTGTGCAAGCAGTTCTCCGGCCGCATCCAAATCCACCAAATCCTTCGGATAATAATTCTTGCTGTTCTGTTCCACTCTCTCCGCAAACGCAATTTTCTTACTGTTCATCTCTTCCTCCAATCGTCATAACATATATTGTCAGTATAACCGCTTAGCCGGCGCTCTACAAGATAAATTTGTCAATTACCTCGACAATACCGTCGTGGTTATTGTCATTTTGGGTGACATAATCCGCGCACTCCCGCAGAACAGAATTCCCATTGACCATTGCCACGCCAATCCCTGCCGCCTTTATCATGGAAATATCATTCTCCTCATCTCCCACGGCAACCGCATTTGCAACAAGAAGATTCAAGGCTTTGCAAAGCTTTACAAGCGCGTTTCCCTTCCCCGCTCCACGGTTATAGAATTCCAAATACCGGTCATTGGAAAACGCACAGATAATTTCATCCCCAATATCAGAGGCCTCAATTTCCTCCCGAAACGCCTCTAACCTTTCCCGCTCCTCCAAGTCTATCGCAATCAGCTTATACGGTGCATGTGGCAGCACCTCCTCCGGCCTTGTTGATACGATATGCGGCAGCACTACGCTTTTCGTATAGAATTCCAGCTCTTTATCCTCCGCAATGCTCACAATATGCGTATCCGTGTAGGTCTGAATATGCAGTCCGCGCGCCGCAGCCATGTCAAAAAGCCGTTGCGACGTTTTTAGCGCAATCGTATAACCCTCTATCGGCTCCTGTTTGATACAGTCATACAGCATCGCGCCGTTATATGCAGTGGCATAAACGCCCCCTGCCTTCCCGTCCGCATCGCGTGCGAGATCCAGCCGCTCCAACACCGCCAGAATACTGTTGATGGGTCTTCCGCTCGCAAGCACAAAATGATGCCCCGCCGCAAGCATCTGAAGGATTTTTCCGCGCGTTTTGTCCGATATTCCTTTATCGTCCGTCAGCAGCGTATCGTCCAAATCGGTAAAAAGAATTTTCGTCTCTCGCGCCCTTTTCAGCCCGTCAAGAATCATCTCGTCCACATAAAGCCTTCCGTAACCTGACGCCAAATCCAGCCCCGGCTTGTTCTCACCGTGAAAGTCCGTTCCTCCGCTCTCTAACAGCTCATACTGTTTTGCAAGCGCTTTCATCCGGCGCGTTTCCCCTTCCGTATAGGTACTGTAGATGGTTTCCATTCCCATAAGTCCCGCCTTCTTAAGCGTAGCAATCAGCGTCTCCAGCTGCTCCCGCCCAAGCTGATAGAGCGTCGGATGCGCCAAAACGGGCACTCCGCCCGCCTGCCGCGTAACCTCTATTACCTCCTCCGGCGTGATTTTCTCCCTGTGCACAAAATAAGGCGTGTGGTCGCCAAGATATCGGTCAAACGCTTCTTTCCTGCTCTTGACACAGCCCTTGTCCAATAAATACTTCGCATAATGCGCCCTTGTAACCACCGCATCCGGAAACGCCGCCATCAGCGACTCATAGGTGATATCAATCCCCGCCGCCTGCAGGTTTGCACAGAGCTTATGGTTCCGGTCGTCCCTTGATTTTTGGAAGCGCGCCAGGTATTTCAGGAAAACGGGAGATTTATGGTCAATGAAAAGTCCCACGATATGCACATCGCGTCCCTGATATTCAGTGGAATATTCTATCCCGGGAATGATTTCAATCGGCTTATCCTTGGCATACGCGATAATCTCGTCAATTCCTTCTATGGTATCATGGTCTGTCAGCGCCATTGCCTTCAGTCCCTTTTGCAGTGCATAGTCCACCAGCTCCCTTGGCGAAAACGTGCCATCCGAGCGGTTCGAGTGTACATGTAAATCTATTGCCCCCATTACCGTTCACATTCTCCTTTCCGGAAAAAACGCAGGCCTGTCAGCCTGCGTTTTCCACTATTCTTCGCCGCTTTCATCCTCAGCCTGAGCAGTGTAAACGGTTCTCTTTCTTGCCATCTCATCATTTGCAAGATATTCATCATAGGTCGTAATCTTATCAATAAGCGACCCATCCGGCAGTATCTCCATAATGCGGTTTGCGGTTGTCTCAACAAATTGGTGGTCATGGCAGGCGAACATCGCCATTCCGGGGAACTTAATCAACCCGTTATTTAACGCCGTGATGGACTCCATGTCCAAGTGGTTGGTCGGCTCATCCAATATCAGGCAGTTCGCACCGCTGATCATCATCTTGCTGAGCAGACAGCGCACCTTCTCTCCACCGGAAAGCACCTTCACCTTCTTCACGCCGTCCTCTCCCGCAAAGAGCATACGCCCAAGGAAGCCGCGCACATAGGTAATATCGTCCACGGGAGAATAGCCCATCAGCCAATCCGCAATCGTATAGTCATTGTTAAATTCATTGGTCGGGTCCTTCGGGAAGTATGCCTGTGAGGTTGTGACACCCCATTTATAGCTTCCCTCATCCGGCTCAAGCTCTCCCATCAGTATCTTAAACAGCGTCGTCTTGGCAAGCTCGTTGCCGCCGACAAACGCCACCTTATCCTCCCGCCCGAGGATAAACGAAATATTGTCCAGCACCTTCTCCCCGTTAATGGTCTTGGAGAGGTTTTCCACCGTCAGCACCTCGTTGCCGATTTCACGTTCTGGCCTGAAATCAATATAGGGATATTTGCGGCTTGAAGGCTTGATATCATCCAACTCAATCTTCTCCAACGCACGCTTTCTTGAGGTCGCCTGCTTGGACTTGGAAGCATTGGCCGAGAAGCGTGAGATAAACTCCTGCAGCTCCTTAATCTTCTCTTCCTTTTTCTTGTTCGCTTCCTTCATCTGCTTTACGAGTAATTGGCTGGATTCATACCAGAAATCATAATTGCCCGCATAAAGCTGTATCTTGCCGTAATCAATATCCGCAATCTGCGTACATACTTTATTTAAGAAATAACGGTCATGTGACACGACAATTACCGTGTTGTCAAAGTCGATCAGAAATTCCTCAAGCCATGCAATCGCATCCAAATCAAGATGGTTGGTGGGCTCGTCAAGGAGCAGGATATCCGGATTACCGAAAAGCGCCTTCGCCAGAAGCACCTTCACCTTTTCGCTGCCGTTCAAATCCCGCATCAGAGAATAGTGGATGTCCGTGTCCACCCCAAGGCCATTTAACAGCTGCGCCGCGTCAGACTCCGCCTCCCAGCCGTTCATCTCGGCAAACTCGCCCTCTAATTCACTCGCACGGATACCGTCCTCGTCACTGAAATCCTCCTTCGCATAGATGGCATCCTTTTCCTTCATAATCTCGTACAGGCGGGCATTTCCCATAATCACCACATCCATCACGGGATATTCGTCATACTTGAAGTGATCCTGCTCGAGCACGGACAGTCTCTGTCCCGGCGTAATGGAGATGTCCCCCTTCGTTGTCTCAAGCTTTCCTGACAGTATTTTCAGGAATGTCGATTTGCCCGCGCCGTTGGCGCCGATTAAGCCGTAGCAGTTGCCTTCCGTGAACTTAATATTAACGTCCTCAAATAAAGCTTTCTTGCCGACTCTATAGGTTACATTATTTGCACTAATCATTCTCAAACCCTCTGTTTTCTACGTTTTCTCTTTTCACTCTTCCTATTATACATGAAAGCTTTTATTTTTCAAGGCATTCTTTAGCGGACGGCTGTTTATGGGAACTTTTTTCTGCTATACTATAAACAGGACATACAGATGTCATGTTTGATGTGGTAAAATGATTCTCAACGGAAGGCCCCACAAATATCACAGGTTGAGAGAAAGGCATGGGGATTCACATGAAAACAGACCGGATGATTGGAATTCTGTCACTGCTGCTGCAGAAGGATATGGTCACGGCACCTTACCTGGCTGAACAGTTTGAGGTCTCAAGACGCACTATCAGCCGCGATATCGAGGGGTTATGCAAGGCCGGTATTCCCATTGTGACAAAGCAGGGTGCGAATGGCGGCATCTCTATTATGGAAAATTACAGACTGGACCGCACACTGCTGACC
>CAMWYL010000084.1 GCA_947178465.1 uncultured Lachnospiraceae bacterium
TATTGTTTATAGTACAGTTATTATAGCAAGAGTACAAATAAAAAGCAAGGATTGTCCTATCCTCGATTTTTATCCATATGGAATACATTGCATGCGTAGGGTTTTCTTTATTAGATCCTTCGCTTCGCTCAGGATGACAAACATACATGAACGATAAACTATGTTTTGTCCTACGAAGCAGCCGCAAGCTATTCACGGCAGTTATTTTTTGCGTTTTCCTCTATGTGATGTTTCGGGGAGCGTATGAAGAGAAGCGCAGGAAGGAAAGATACAGGGAATACTTAAAGGAAGCCTACGGAAGCTTTTCAGACAGGGAGTACCGGCCTGAGGACATGGAGCGGATTGCGCGGTATTATCTGCAGCAGGACGGTGGGAACGCAATTGACGACATTACATGGAACGACTTGAATATGGATGGTATCTTTGCTTTGATGAACTTCACGCAGTCCTCCTCGGGGGAGGAGTATCTGTATGCGCTGCTGCGCCGGCCCAGGCTTTCGGACAGGGACGGGTATATGGCGGAGCTGGAACGGCATATCGACTATATGGCCGCGCATGAGTCAGACCGCCTTGATACCATGATGCTTCTGAATGCGCTCGGCAGAACGGGGAAGTATTCCCTGTGTGATTATCTGGGCTATCTGGAAACGCTCGGGGTCAGAGGCAACGGGAAGCACTATGCAGGGATTGCGGTGCTTGTGGCGGCAATTGTGTTGATTTTTATCAATACTTCGCTTGGCGTGACGCTTTTGATTGCCACGGCGTGCTTTAATATTGTTACTTATGTGAAGGAGAAGGGAACAGCGTCGCCCTATGTTACCACCTTTGCATACATTATACGCATGATAAACTGTGCGGACAGCATTGTGCAGCATGGATACGGGGCGGAGTTGGAAGGCTGTGTTAGCGATTTACGGAAGCGGTGTGACGGTTTTAAGTCCTTTGCGAAGCATTCCGGTATGGTGATGAAGATGAATGCTTCAACCGGAAATGTCGATGAGCTGTTGTTCGATTATGTGAAGATGCTGACGCATATTGACATTATCAAATTTAACAGGATGCTTCGGCTTGTGCGGGAGAACCGGCAGGAGATTGAGGAGCTTGTCACGGCAATCGGGTATCTGGACACGGTGATTTCCATCGCGTATTTTCGGGCCGCGCTGCCGTGCTGCTGCGTACCGGTGCTTACGGAGGGCCGTGCCGTGCCGCTTGTGGTGGAGGAGGGATACCACCCTGCGCTTGGCAATCCGGTTCCAAACAGCTTTTCGCAGACGCGGGGAATGCTTGTCACGGGTTCCAACGCTTCCGGTAAATCAACGTTTCTTAAGATGACGGCAATAAACGCGATTTTGGCGCAGACTGTTCATACCTGCGCCGCGCGGGCGTACAGCGGGAATTATTACAGGATTTATTCATCCATGGCGCTGCGGGACAGCCTTGCGGATGGCGAGAGCTACTATATTGTGGAGATAAAGGCGCTCAAGCGGATTATGGATGCGGCCTCGGCGGAGGACGAGGCGCCTCTTTTGTGCTTTGTGGACGAAGTGCTTCGAGGCACCAACACGGTAGAGCGGATTGCGGCGTCGGCGCAGATTATGGAGAAGCTGTCGCAGGCGGGAATATATTGCTTTGCGGCGACACATGATATAGAATTGACGCACCTGCTTGAGGGCTCCTATGACAATTACCATTTTGAGGAGGAGGTAAAGGAGGGCGACGTGCTGTTTTCTTATCGACTGCTTTCGGGGCGGGCGCATACCAGAAATGCGATTAAGCTCTTGGAGATTATCGGGTTTTCGGAGGATATCATCAAACGGGCGGATGACATGGCGGGGGAATTTCTTCGAACCGGGGAATGGAGCGATTTGCGTCAAAAACCATCTTGACGATATGATAGGCGAAGTGATATTATAAGAATGTAAGTTTTCAGCAAATTTATAAAAATGCGGCGGATATTTTGAAAATATTTGTTGGCGGATAGTGAGGTACAGGGAATGGCAAATTTAATAGAATTTTTAAGAATGTTTTTATCTTATCTTTTGACCTTTGCGGTAATCGTGGTAGTAGCGGGTATCGGCGGCGTTGTCGGTGTGAAGTGCTGGAAGCCCAAGGTTAAGACGGAAGAGGTAAAGGGTGAATAAATATTAAGAGAATGCGGCAGACAAGGGAAATGATGATTTCCTGTCTGCCGTTTTTTTGTTGCATTTGGCACCTTAATCATTATGGTCTGTTGAGTTTGTTCTGACGTCTCAATAAACCGTTGATTGTGAAACGGGAGATTCCCATGATAAACTGAGTATACGAGGAGGGGAAGCAATGCTGGACAGAGAAAAGGTTGGAAGAGCGATTTCAGAGCAGCGGAAAATAAAAGGAATGACCCAGAAGTCTCTTGCGGACATGCTGAATGTGTCCTATCAGGCGGTTTCAAGATGGGAGCAGGGGATCAGCCTGCCGTCGGTGGATATGATTTATGACATTGCGAAGGCACTTGAGACGACGGTTGATTACCTGCTGAACGGAGTTCCCGAGGAGAGAAAGGTTATCAACTACACAGATACGGGGTTGGACACCAAAAAGCTTTATATGATAAAGGAGAGGCTGGGCGGTCTTGTGACCGGGGATGATATGCTGCTCCATGCAGAATATACCGACCCTGTATTTTTTAAGCTCAATACTTCGGGGATGGAGGAGCCGGTATATGTCACTGCAAATCATGTCCCGGGCTCTAAGGAACGGTTTGCAATGGAAAACGGATACGACAGGGAAATCTGCATGGATTTGGTGGCAAACGCAGCGAATAATCTGATGCGCTATGGCGTAAAGCCCGCGATTTTGCAGGCGAATATGGTTTGCGGAAACAATGACAGCGGACAAATTCTTGTCATGGGAGAAGCTTTCAAGGAAGCATGTGAGAACAGCGGAATAGTGTTTGCGGGCTTAGAGGTATCGGCGCAGGCCGTCAATTACCATGCGGGCGAATACGGAATAGGAGCTTCGGTTACAGGCGTTGCGGACAGGAAAAACATCATAACGGGTGACGGGATTGTGGAAGGGGACGTCCTGATTGGACTGCATACAGAGGGGATATCTGCCCTGAGTTATCCGTTCATAAAGGTAATGATTGACAGAAGACCGGATATCGTATATGCAAAGATTGACGGCAGGAATACTTTCATGGATGAGATGATGAAGCCGAATGCTTCGTATGTAAAAGTAATCCACGAGTTGAACGAACAAAAGCTCATACATGGTATTTTCAGTGTCAACAAGTCTCTGTTCAGGCGGAGGGGCTACGATACAATGCCCAAAGGGCTTGGAGCGGGAATTTCCATCTCTTCGGTGCAGATTCCTGCGCTGTTCCGGTATATATATGATTTGGACATGATGGATAAGGAGTGCTTTCTGGAAGATTTTTCCCTTGGAATCGGGATGCTGTTGGCAGTGCCCAAGGCACAGTGCGGCCAAGCGGTGAAAATCATTGAGAAATATCATAAATGCTATTGTATGGGTACGATAGAAAAGGACGACGAACACCCGGATGCAAGGGTTTGGCCCGTGTGAGGGCCGGTATATCGGAGGGAGGGATTCGCATGGTAAAGGCAGGCATACGCAACGGGTATATGCTGCTGTTGTTTATGATTTTTGCGTTTGTTTTGAACGAGGTTGTCATTGCCGGAAACGATTTAATCGCGGAGGCTGCGGATTTGATGCTTTCCGGCAGGCCGGTACAGTTATCCGGCCTTATCGTGCCGCTGCTTTGGATGATCGTGTTGGGTACGGCGGCCGCATATTTAAAAAGCATTTGCGGGAATCATTACAGTGCAATGGTACAGAGGGATGTGCGTACATCCCTTGGAAAGCATTTGCTGAGGCTGCCCTTTTCTTATTTTGATGAAAAGGGAACAGGGAGTATTATTACAAGGCTGATATCGGATATGGAGGAAATGGGGAGATTTTTCTCAGAGATTCTTCCCAACTTTCTTATGAATATCATTACCGTAGCGACGGCGACCGTATATCTGGTGCAGATGGATGCATTGCTGATTGCGGTATTGTTTGCAAGCTATCCGGTCATGCTGCTTGTGGCGGACCGGTTGTCCAAAAAACTGGCGGAGCTGGCGAAAAAGCTGCGCACGCATATGGACGAGCGCACGGAGAAAGCTTATGATGCCATTCAGGGAATCGTTGTCGGCAGGAGCTATAATCTGTATGAGCTGCATAAGCAGAAGATTGACACCGTCATCGACAAGATGGTGGTGCAGGCATGTAAGAGTACACACATTTCTTCCCTTGGCTGGGTGCTGAAAAATGTGATTACGACGATTCCGGTCATATTCTGTTATCTTTTTGCGCTGTATGAGACAAGACAAGGCAGGATTACCGTTGGCGAGCTGCTTGCCTTTACGGTGATACTCAGCAGGATCTTATATCCGATTGGAGATATTGTTTTCTGTGCGAATGATATCCGTGAGGTCGGCGTCTCGCTAAAGAGAATACAGGAAATCTATCGCCAACCGGAGGAGCATACGGGCGGCAGCATAAGGAACAGGCCGGAAGGCGATGGGGCGATTCCGGCCATTGAGTGGGAGAATGTCAGATTTTGTTATGACAGCGCAGAGGAGCATCCTGTTCTAAACGGGATGAGCTTTTCCGTTGAGGCCGGTGTGCAGACTGCCTTTGTGGGTGGCTCGGGAGAGGGAAAAACGACGATTTTTAAGCTGCTTTGCGGCTTTTACGAGAAAACAGGCGGTCAGTATAAGCTTTTTGGACATCCCTTCGAGGACTGGAGTCTGGAGGCAGCAAGAAGCTGTTTTTCGGAGGTGTCACAGAATGTCTTCCTGTTTCCCGAAAGCATTCGGCAGAATGTCGCCTGTGGGAAGGAAAACGCGACGGAGGAGGAAATTGTGGAAGCATGTAAAAATGCGAATATCCATGATTTCATTATGGAGCTTCCGGAGGGATATGACACGCTTGTCGGTGAGCGCGGTACGCGCCTTTCCGGCGGACAGCGGCAGAGGATTTCGATTGCGAGGGCTTTCCTGAAAGATGCGCCAATCCTTCTTCTGGACGAGCCGACCGCCGCCGTGGATATTGAGGCGGAACAGAAAATACAGGAGGCGGTTGAACGGATTACGGAAGGAAGAACGGTGATTATTATCGCGCACAGGCTTTCTACGATAAGGGATGCAAAGAGGATCTGTGTGGTCAGTGGCGGGAAAATTGCGGAGACGGGAAATCACGAGGAACTTTTGGAGAGAAGGGGAATTTATGCGGAATTGTATACGAAAGGATAATGCGGCTTTTATACGTTTTATGGGGCTGATGGGTGAGCGGCTTCCCGTTTATTTGGGTGCGATATTGCTTTCTGTCATAGGAGATACGGGGCGCAGGATTGCAAACGCCTGTTTAATCAAGAATATTGTCGCAGCGGCGCAGACCGGCAGTGCGGACAATATTTTCCTTTTGGTGATTGGTAATTTTGCGGTGTTTGTGCTTGGTTTACTGCTATGGCGCGTTGGCATTATCCGCTACAACATTGAGGGAAGAACCGGCGCCGGGAAGGTGGAAAAGCTTGTGTTTTCAAAAGCAATGCGACTGCCGATGTCCTACTATGAGGAGAATCACAGCAGTGATTTTATGTCAAAGCTGGTTTTTGACACGCAGAGGGCTTCGGATATTTATACCTCAAGACTCCGCAGGCTGCTTTCCGCAATCCTTTCCACGGTGATATACCTGATTCCGATGTTTTATTTCAGTTGGGAGCTTACACTTTGCCTGTTGGCAATCAGCCTTCCGGCTTTTGCGGTGAACAGCCTGTTTGCAAAACCCATGAAAACGGCGGGCGGGCGTCTTTCCGACCAAAGCGGCAGAATGCTCGAGAAGCTGACCAATATTTTATCAGGTATGGAGCTGATAAAAATATTTCCGGTCGGTGCAAGGCTGTCAGAGGAATATGATGCTGCCAACAACGGGTATTTTCATATTCAGAAGCGCACAAACCGTCTGTCGGCAGGACTGGAGAGCCTGAACTGCATGTTTGACCTGACAGGTGCGTTAGCGTTTTTGGGAATTGGCGTATGGTTTGTGTCTGTGGGAAGAATCAGCCTTGGGGAACTGACGGCGGTTTATACGTTGTATGGCACGTTCCGCAATGTTTTCCTGGAGATAGGGCAGTATTTTCCTCAAATGATGAACTGCATTGCCAATGCCGAGAAGATTTTCGAGTTTCTTGATATGGAGGAGGAGCCGGAGCAATGGGATTTTGTGACGGATGAGGACGATGACAGCGGGCAGAGGGCTGACCGTGAGGGGGTAATGCTGTCCGTGCAGGGTGTGAGTTTTGCGTATCACGGAGAGAAACGGGTATTGGACAACTTCTCAATGGAGATTAAAAAAGGAACTTATGTGGCGGTAACCGGGGAGTCCGGCTGTGGAAAAAGCACACTCGCAAAGCTGCTGTTGGGCTTTTATCCGGTGGAGAAGGGAAGCATTATGATAGGCGGAAGGGCGTATCGAGACCTCACACTGAAGGAGGTTCGGGAGCTGATTGCCTATGTTCCGCAGGAGCCGTATTTATATGAGACGACGATTGCCGAAAATATAGCATATGGAAGGTATGGTGCGACCCGTGAGGAGATTATCGCGGCGGCAAAGGCGGCAAACGCGCATGCGTTTATCACAAGACTGCCCAATGGGTATGACACGGTGCCGGGCGAACGCGGGAATACGTTGTCAGGCGGAGAAAAGCAGCGGATAGCGATTGCCCGAGCGGTTCTCAGAAATGCGCCCGTTATGCTGTTGGACGAAGCAACCTCGGCGCTTGATAATGAGTCTGAGGCGCTTATTCAGGATGCCATCCGGCGTCTGAAACGCGACCGCACTGTTTTAATGATAGCGCACCGTCCCGCTACCATCACGGCGGCCGATGTGGTAATTCGGGTGGGGCATAGAACTTTTTCGGGTGGATACATAGGACTTTTTTGTAATTGACAATACTGTGTAATTGCACTATACTAAAATACAGACACTAGATATAGTACTGAAATAAAATAACACATACAATATAAAAGAGTGCAAAGGGAGCAGGATTTTAATGAGCGAAGAAATTGATTACAGCCGTCTGTACCAGCCGAAGAAGACGATTTATGTGATTAAGAAGGATGGAAGCAAGGAAGCCTTCAATATCCAGAAGGTGATTGTTGCGGTAGGCAAGTCAGCATATCGCGCTCTTACGAAGTTTACGGATGAGGACAAGCGTTGCATCTGTGAGCACGTAATCAACAAGGTAGACGAGATTGCACAGGATGATGTGCCGATTCCCGTGATGCACAATATTGTGGAGAGCGCGTTGGAGGAGGTAAAGCCTGTTGTGGCGAAGAGCTACCGCGACTACCGCAATTACAAGCAGGATTTTGTGCGCATGATGGATGATGTCTATAAAAAAAGCCAGTCTATCATGTATGTCGGTGACAAGGAAAACGCGAATACCGATTCCGCGCTTGTTTCCACCAAGCGAAGCCTGATTTTTAATCAGTTTAACAAGGAACTGTATCAGAAATTCTTTATGACGACAGAGGAGATTCAGGCGTGCAGGGACGGGTATATCTATGTCCATGATATGTCCGCGCGGCGTGACACCATGAACTGCTGTCTTTTTGACGTACAGAGCGTGCTTTCCGGCGGCTTTGAGATGGGGAATATCTGGTATAATGAACCGAAGTCTCTTGATGTGGCATTTGATGTAATCGGGGATATCGTGCTGAGTGCGGCGAGTCAGCAGTATGGTGGCTTTACGGTACCCGAGGTTGATAAAATCCTGGCGCCGTATGCGGAGAAGACCTACAAGGCTTCCTATGAACGGTATATTGGAATGGGAATTTCTGAGGAGAAGGCAGACGAGGAGGCGCTTATTGATGTAGAGCGCGAGTTCGAGCAGGGCTTCCAAGGTTGGGAATATAAATTTAACACGGTGGCGAGCAGCCGCGGCGATTATCCGTTTATTACGGTTACTGCGGGCATTGGGACGGAGCGTTTCGCGAAGCTGGCGACGATTCAGATGCTCAATGTAAGGCGTAAGGGGCAGGGAAAGAAGGACTGTAAGAAGCCCGTGCTGTTCCCGAAGATTGTCTTTTTGTATGATGAAAACCTGCATGGTCCGGGTAAGCCGCTGGAGGATGTCTTTGAGGCAGGAATCCGCTGCTCCGCAAAGACCATGTATCCGGATTGGCTGAGCCTTACAGGGAAGGGGTATATCGCGAGCATGTACAAGCGGTATGGCAAGGTGATCTCACCGATGGGCTGCCGTGCATTCCTCTCTCCATGGTATGAGAGGGGCGGAATGCATCCTGCGGACGACAATGACACACCGGTATTTGTAGGACGGTTCAACGTTGGCGCCGTTTCCCTTCATCTGCCGATGATTCTGGCAAAGGCAAGGCAGGAGAGCAGGGATTTTTATGAGGTGCTTGATTATTATCTGAATTTAATCCGTCAGCTCCATATCCGGACCTATGCGTACCTCGGTAATATGCGTGCTTCGACAAACCCACTGGCCTACTGTGAAGGTGGTTTTCTTGGTGGACATTTAAAGCTTTCGGATAAGATTAAACCGCTGTTAAAGGCAGCGACGGCCTCCTTTGGCATTACGGCGTTTAATGAACTACAGATGCTTTATAACGGGAAGTCTCTGGTGGAGGACGGTGCGTTTGCGCTGGAGGTTTTGGAATATATCAACAAAGAAGTGAACCGCTTCAAGGAGGAGGATGGTAATCTGTATGCGATTTATGGTACACCAGCTGAGAATTTGTGCGGCCTGCAGGTAACACAGTTCCGTGAGAAGTATGGTATTGTGGAGGGGGTATCGGACAGGCAATATGTCAGCAACAGCTTTCACTGTCATGTAACCGAGGATATCACACCCATTGAGAAGCAGGATTTGGAATACCGTTTCTGGGAGCTGTCAAACGGCGGTAAAATACAGTATGTAAAATATCCGATAGATTATAATATTTCGGCGATTAAGACCCTCGTCCGGCGCGCGATGGATATGGGCTTTTACGAGGGGGTAAATCTGTCTCTGGCGTATTGTGACGACTGCGGTCACCAGGAGCTGGAGATGGATGTCTGTCCGAAATGTGGTAGCAAGAACCTGACTAAGATTGAGCGGATGAACGGCTATCTGTCGTACTCCCGTGTGCATGGCGATACTCGCCTGAATGACGCGAAAATGGCTGAGATTGCCGAGCGAAAAAGTATGTAGTGTTGTCAAGGATGAATGGAGTTCGTCCATTCTTCGTAAAAGGATAGAGAGATAGAACGGAGAGATATTATGCGGTATCACAATATTACGAAGGACGATATGCTCAATGGGGACGGGCTGCGCGTTGTCTTGTGGGTGGCGGGTTGCGAGCACTGCTGCAAGGAGTGCCAGAACCCCATGACGTGGGATCCGAACGGCGGGCTGGAATTTGACGCGGCGGCTAAGGCGGAGGTGTTTGAGCAGCTTGACAAGTCCTACATAGCGGGCATTACGTTCTCAGGCGGGGACCCGATGCACTGTGCAAACCGCGAAGGCGTGCGGACGCTGATGGCAGAGATTAAGGAGAAATACCCTGAGAAAACGATATGGATGTATACCGGCGACCGTTGGGAGACGGTGCGGAATTATCCGATGATAAAATATGTGGATGTGCTGGTTGACGGGGAATTTGAGGTGGACAAGAAGGATGTCACCCTTTTGTGGAAGGGCAGCAGCAATCAACGCGTGATTGACGTACAGGCGACACTTGCACAGGCAGATAATTCTGTGCCTGTGTTGCACTGCGGTGATCATGACGATATTGCGATGGGGCGTGAGACTGCAAGCGGCAATAAGAATATTCTGCAGTTTAACGGCGGGAGCTGCGGCATTAAGAGGAAGGCCTGATGAAGAAGATTATGATTGTTGAGGATGACCGTGCGCTCAGTCAGGGAATCGTTATGGCACTGCGGAAGGAAGCATATCAGTTTACCCAATGCTATACATTGAAGGAGGCACGGCGTTTGCTGGAGGATACGAAGCCGGATCTTATGCTTTTGGATATCAACCTGCCGGATGGAAGCGGTTTTGACTTTCTGAAGGAGGTTATGGCAGAAGCAAACCTTCCGGTTATTGTTGTAACAGCGAATGACATGGAAATCGACGAGGTGATGGGGCTTGAGCTGGGCGCGGAGGATTATATCACCAAGCCGTTCAGTCTGATGGTGCTTCGGGCGAGAATAGAGAAGGTGCTGAGAGCGCAGTCGCGAGGAAGCTGCGCGGCATCCTATGAGCAGGGAGACCTGCTCTTTGATTTTGAGGGGATGCATTACTATATTGCCGGACAGGAGGTGCTTCTTAGCAGTACGGAACAGCGTCTGCTGCGGCTTTTGGTTGAGAATAAGGACAGGCATCTGACAAGAGCCTTCCTGATAGACCGGCTATGGACGGATGGTGCGGAATATGTTGATGAGAACGCACTGTCCGTAACGGTGAAAAGGCTTCGGGATAAGATTGAGGAGAATCCGGCGAAGCCGCTGCATATCAGGACAGTATACGGCGTCGGATATGTATGGCATTAGTGTGAGAAGTACTTCTAATCACTCGCAGCAAAGGCTGCTTCGTGAAGAAGTA
>CAMWYL010000085.1 GCA_947178465.1 uncultured Lachnospiraceae bacterium
GCCCATTATTTATATATGTCGGTAGTTTTATCATAAACCTAAACCATAAATTGGCAATTTTTTTATGGTAATACGAATTTTTTGCCAAACTTGCTTTTTCCCCCGAAAAAAGTTATAATAACAGGGATACTTACATAACAACCACATCTAAGGAGGATAACCCTATGGGAATTATTGAACGTTTCAAGGACATCATGTCGGCAAATATCAACGCACTGCTTGACAAGGCAGAGGACCCCGAAAAAATGATAGATCAGTATCTGAGAAATCTTGAAAGCGATTTAGGAAAGGTAAAGGCGGAGACCGCGTCTGTCATGGCGGAGGAAAGCAGGGCGAAGCGCGCTCTGGACGAGTGCAATGACAATATTGCCAAGATGCAGTCCTATGCGGAGAAGGCCGTTGCTGCCGGAAACGACGCGGACGCAAAGCAGTTCCTTACACAGAAAAAGGTTTATACCGACCAGCTTGCTTCCCTTCAGAGCACTTATGAGATGGCTTCCGACAACGCGACCAAGATGCGCGGAATGCACGACAAGCTTGTGAAGGATATTGATGAGCTGAATGCACGGCGCGATGCCATCAAGGCAAAAATGGCGGCAGCCAAGACCCAGCAGCATATCAACGAAATCGGCTCCTCCGTGGCAGGCGTTTCCAATGATATGTCCGCCTTTGAGCGTATGGAGGAAAAAGCGAATAAAATGTTCGACGAAGCAAACGCAATGTCTGAGTTAAATAAGAGCGCCGGAGAGTCTTCCATTGAAAGCCTTGCAAATAAATATGACGGTCCCTCTGACGCCTCCATTGACGATGAGCTGGCTGCCTTAAAGGCAAAAATGGGGAAATAATTAAAAATGAGGAAACACAATGGAACAGGAAGTCTACCGCTGTGAAGCGTGCGACGGCATTATGGAATATGACGTCGTGAGCAAACAGATGAAATGCCCCAACTGTGGAAACATGGTCGCAATTTTAAATGACACGGCGGCAATTGTGGAGCACACACTTACTTTAGACGCCAAAAGAACACTGCGCCCTTCCGAGAAAGCTTCTTCTACCATGGAATGTACCGGCTGCGGCGCAACGATAGAGCTTGCCGGAGGTGACACCACCTCCGCATGTCCCTATTGCGGTTCCACCTATGTGCTGGCACAGAAGCAGCTTGACAGCATTATTCCGGACGGCATTATCCCGTTTGCGATAGACCTGAATAATGCACAGGAAGTGTTCCGCCGTTGGATTGGCAGGCGTTGGCTTGCCCCCGCGAAGCTGCGGACACTTTACCAACGCGGTAAAATGCAGCGTCTCTATCTCCCCTATTGGACCTTTGACGCGCACACGGACGCCGCATATACGGCAATGGGTGGACGCTACCGGACGGAACACTACCGCGACAAGGACGGCAATACCCAAACCAAAACCGTAACGGACTGGTATCACACAAGCGGACACGTCCGACACGATTTTGACGACCTTCTCATAAAGGCCGTGAGCAATGAACGGTCGGCATTTCTCCAAAGTATCGAGCCTTATGATATGGGACGCATGGTTTCCTATGCACCGCAGTACCTGCAAGGCTGCATTTCCCAATGCTATGAAGTCGGACTCGACGCTGCACATACCGGCGCAAGAAGCGCTATGGATA
Source organism: uncultured Lachnospiraceae bacterium (assembly GCA_947178465.1). Classification (GTDB taxonomy): domain Bacteria; phylum Bacillota; class Clostridia; order Lachnospirales; family Lachnospiraceae; genus COE1. Next base: position 1,643 of record CAMWYL010000085.1, read on the forward strand.
ATACCCTTCGCAGAGATGCCGAAAGCGATGTTATGCTGCGGTATGACACTGTTAAAAACGTCCGGATCCGTCCGACATACAGAGACGAAACCTACAAACATATTTTTGTCCCGATATATTCCCTTTTTTATCATTATGAAGGGAAAAACTATCAGGTTGCCATTAACGGGCAGACCGGAAATATTCATGGCAGCTATCCGAAGAGTCCCTTCAAAATTGCCGCCATTGTCATAGCGATACTGCTGTTGATTTTTGCGATTTTATGCGGGCAGTATGAAGCCGACCACCGATACTCCCTTGAGGACAGCACTGCGCCGGCAATGGAATTGTGCAGTGATACTCCGGTCGAAGAAATTATTTGCGCAGACAGCGCAGAAAAGAGGTAAGCATGGGATTTTTCAGCAATCAACTTGCAAATGTAATCGAATGGAAGGAATATCGGGATGACGTGATATTCTGGAAATGGTCAAACAATGAAATCAAAAAGGACAGCCGCCTGATCATCCATCAGGGACAGGACGCCATCTTTTTATACAACGGTAAAGTAGAGGGAATTTTCAAAGATGAAGGCAACTTTGAAATCGAATCCCAAATCATCCCATTCCTCTCTACCCTGAAGGGCTTTAAATTCGGCTTTAACAGCGGCATCCGCGCTGAGGTGCTCTTTATCAACACCAAGCTCTTCAATATTAAATGGGGGACAAAGAACGTAATCAGCATCCCTGCTCCCGTGCTGCCGGGCGGTATGCCGATTCGCGCCTACGGTACCTTTGATGTAAAGGTCAATGATTATCTTCAGCTCATCGAGTCACTTGCAGGCATCAAGCAGATTTACACGATTGACGACATTCGCGAGCGTGTTCTCTCCATCCTGGACCCGCTTCTGATGAAATGGATTTCCCAAGAGGGAAAGGATATGTTTAATCTGCAGGCAAACGCCATTGAAATCGGAAACGGTATCAAGACCGACCTTGACATGCAGCTGATTAAGCTGGGGCTTACCGTAACCGCCTTCAACTGCTCGAACTTTTCCTATCCGCAGGAGGTACAGCAGATGCAGACAAAGGCCGCGTCGCAGGCGATGGTCGGCGATATGAACCGCTACCAGCAGTTTGCCATGACTGACGCGCTTTCCAAAGGGAACAACCGCGGCACCAATACCGCGATGGATATGGCAAGCATGCAGATGGGCATGATGATGGGACAGCAGATGGTAAATACCATGACAGGCAATATGCAGCAACAGCCCGCGGCCAACCCACAGTCGGCACAGGCACCGGAAGGCACTACCCCGCCGAAGTTCTGCCCGAACTGCGGAACCCCCACGGACGGTGCGAAATTCTGCAAGGAATGCGGACAGAAGCTTATGTAATCGATAACAGGAGTAAAAACGGCAAATGAAAAAACAAAGAAACGAATTATTAGAACTTTTGGGCGGACTTGCAATGCTCGTCGTCGGCTTATTCTGGTTTTCCACCAGCGTCACCGTAAGCAACAGCTTTTTCACACACGGCGTGCACATCGGCTTTGCCAACGTCCCTTCCGGTCTGGTGATCGTCCCCTTTATCGTCGCGGTGGTCTTGGTTTTTATTCGTCCGGAATCCTTTGCCAGGAAGCTTTTTCTGGCACTGTCGGTTCTCCTGATCATCGCCTCCGTCATCGCATCCACCCGGCTGTATCTCAGCTCCATGACACTGTTCGAGTGGGCCGGTATTATGATCCTGATATTCGGGGGACTTGCGCTGATCTGCAAGGTACTCTTTAAACCGGTCAAAAAATCAGGGGAGGATTGATTCCTCCCCTTTCTGCGTCTCTCGAACACACTCTATGAAATTCCCTTAAACTGCCATCTCCCTTTATGATATCGCACAATCCCCACAATGCCCGTCAACGCCCAGGTAAGCCCTGTCGTGAGGAATACGCCCCACATCCCGATAAACGGTATCATCGTCAGCGGTACCGCAAAACCGACACGCCCGATAACCTCCATCAGACCGTTAAGCATCGCAAATGCTGCATCTCCTGCACCGTTGAGCACACTTCTTGCCACATAAATCATCCCCAGGAAAAAGTAAAAGCAGCTTGTAATGGAAAGTCCTCTTGCCCCAATCGCAATAACCTCCGGCTCTGTCACAAAAATACTCATAATCGGACCGCCGAAAAGCTGTGTCGGAATCAACATTAACAGACTGAATATGATTACACATCGCACACCGACCTTATAGCCCTGCTTTACCCTGTCAATCCTGCCGGCGCCGATGTTCTGCCCCGTATACGTCGTAATTGCAGCGCCAAGCGAGCTGTACGGCTGCTGTACAAGCTGCTCTATTCTGCCGAGCGCGGTATTTGCCGCCACGACGTTCTCTCCGAAACCATTTACCACCCGTTGCAGGAAAATACAGGAGAACGCGATTAACGCGTTTTGCAGCGCAATCGGGATTCCTAACGAAAAGCAGCGTGTGATGATATCCGTGCGAACATCACGGTTTTCCTTCTTTATTCTGAAATATGGTATCTTGTACAGCGCATACGCGAAGGAACCTGCAGCCGCAACAAGCTGCGCGAGAACCGTCGCAAACGCAACGCCGAATACCGACCACTGAAAGACGATCACAAACAGCAAATCCAACCCGATATTTATAAAGCAGGCAAGCACCATAAAATAAAGCGGCGTCTTGGAATCACCCAATGCACGAAGCACGGAGGCCACACCGTTATAGGCGGCTATCGCAAGAATGCCCGCACAGGAAACGCGCATATACACCACTGCATCCTCTAGAATGATTTCCGGCGTGTCGAGTATTACAAGGACCCATCTTGCGGAAATGATTCCGATGACACCCATAACGACGGATACCAGCGCCAACAGATACATCCCGTTGATAATGCCCCTCTCTACCATATCCGGCATGCCCGCACCGAAATACTGCGATACGACCACACCTACGCCCGCCGCAATACCAAAGCTCATTGCAAAAAACAGAAAATTCAGGGACCCGGTTGCACCGACCGACGCAAGCGCATTCGCACCGACAAAACGCCCTACCACAATCGAATCCACCATATTGTAAAACTGCTGAAAGATGTTTCCTATCAGCATCGGCAACGTAAATTTTAAAAGTAATTTTGCGGGACTTCCCTCTGTCATGCTATTTGCGAATTGCTTTTCCATTTCTCCTCGTTTCCGCGCCGCCCTTCGTGCAGCGAATGCTCCTCATCCGTTGCGTGCGCCTTCGAAAATATTTGTCGGAAAACGCCGTTTCTGGGTTCTCCGAATCGCTATCATAGCACTTTTATACATACAGGTCAATCTCCACATTTAATTTTCCCTTTTTTGTTTCATGCGTGACGCCCACATATTGAAATCTGCCATATCCGCGCACGGATACCTTGTCCCCCTCCTTGAGCTGCCCACTGTTATTCTCATTCAGCCTGCCGTTGCCAAACACCCTTTTCGCACGAAAAAGGTCCACGCTCTCACTGCGTGACAGCTTATAAACCTTCGCAATGATGCTGTCCGCCCGCGCCGCGCTTACCTGAACGGTCATCCGCTCCAATCCGATAACAGTGCTCTCAGGTACCTCCTTTGCAAGTCCGCACCGAACGTTGGTGTGACGTACCTTGTCCATATTCTCTACAATATACGCCGCCATCTTCTCCGTGCAGAACAGGAATGCATGCTTCCCCTGAATAATGATGTCTCCAAGCGTACTGCGCTCAATCCCAAGATTCATCAGCGCACCAAGATAATCCCTGTGTGACAGCTCCTCGCCGAACTTCTCCACCAATGGCGATATCTCAATACAGGTAATCGGAAACGGCTCCTCATAACCGCAAAGCGACGCATCTCCAAAGCGCAGCATCACACGCTCGCAGTCCTGTGTCCCACCAAACATCGTGACAGGCACATACGAGAGTTCCCTTTCCATGCTGTAATACAGGCTGAGCTCCGCAACAGACAAAAATCCCGTAAACAGGTACTGCCCGTTTCGATACGCCTTATCTGCCAACTCCGTCAGCCGTTTTTTGAACAATGCGTCCTCTGCATTCATTGCTATTCTTCCTCCATACTTTCCAGATAATCTCTGTCCCATAGCAGTATCTTCAGCCTTGCAGCCGCCTCCACCGCAGGCTGCGTAAAATATTGATTCGTCAAAACGCAGCCGACCATTCGGTCATAAAAATCGCGTCCCGCATAGGTCTCCTGGACCGCCTTCACGCCCACAGGGCCGCTGTAACGCTTGCATTGAATGGCATAGGTAACACCCTCCTTCTCCGCAAGAATATCAATCCCATAATCACCGCTGCCCTTTGTCACCTCCACGTCAATAAAGCCACGCGCAGCCAACAGATCCGCACAATAATACTCAAAGTCAAGCCCCTCCATCTCATCAAGGCTCTGCATCCGCCCATGTCGCCGATATCGCCTGCACAATGCAATCCCCGCCGCCGTTATCAACACCAGCCCTAACAGCAGGACCGCCACAATCTCCCAATGTATCCCGTCCACTCTTTCCCGCCATCCTTCCGAACATATGTTATGGACTTATTCTATCATCAAAACGTTTGTTCTGCAATAAAATTTTTAAAACCCTTTACTTTTCTTTCACATTCGTGTATAGTTGCTATAAACGTTCAAAATAACAAATTCGCAGAGTAGAATCACGTGCGTTAAGCGCCTTGTGAACAGGGAGTTGTCACAGGGAAGAAAAAACATCTTCAATGTTTTACATCCGGATGTTTTGCGTTACGGGGTTCGCATCCCGCTGCTACATATTTGACAAACCTAAGATTTTTCTTATGTCTCATTTGTGTAGTTTCCGGTTATCTGCATAAAGGAGGCTCTTTTTATGCAAAGAATCAGAAAACTCTATGTCGATTCCCTCAAGGAAATCAAAGTAACCCAAAATCTTGTCCTATGTGGCATGATGGCGGCCTTAGCCGTGGTTCTCAATTACACCACCTCAATCTATATCACTCCGACAATTCGCATCGGCTTCTCCGGACTCCCGAACCGCATTGTTGAGTTCCTGTTTGGTCCCGCCGTCGGCGCCATTTTCGGCGGTATGCTTGACATTTTAAAATATCTTTTGAAGCCGGAGGGCGGCGCTTACTTCTTCGGTTACACGTTTAATGTTATGGTGGCAGGGATTATCTACGGTTCTATCCTATACAGAAGGCCCATAAAGCTGTGGCGGGTTTTTATAGCGGAGCTTCTCACAAAGGTGATCGTAAACTGTGGACTGAATACGCTATGGCTCTCCATTCTGAATGGGAATGCATTTATGGCGATTTTGCCGGCGAGAATGATTAAAAACTGTATTATGCTTCCGATTGACACTTGTGTCATATTTTTCACATTGACATTTGTACAGCAGATTATGAAAAGGACAGCATTTCGGAGGGAGTAAAAACGAAAGGTTTACGAGCCCGGCAGCATTTCTTCAATGCTTCCATAGAATCTCGAATCAAAAATCGGGCAGCTCCAAAGCCACCCGATTTATTACTTAATTCTTTATTAGAACTGTGAAGCTGCCTCTGTATCAAAGAGGATTGTCTCAAGGTTCTCAACGTCTCTCTGGTTCGGTGTATATACGTTGTTTATCAACTCAATACGAACTGTTGTTGTAGCAGACTCTGCATACTGTACGTTCGGAAGAGCTTCCTTCATGCAGTCTCTCAGGATAACAAGAATCTCCTCCATCATTGCATCCTCGCTGGCCGGCATGGAATCCGGATTAGCCTGCCACTCTGCAGCCAGTGCCGTAACCTGCTCTGTGTACTGTGACATTACCGGCTCAAAAATCTTCATCTTCTCGTATGTAACAGTCACTACATAATTATCACCCTGCTTCTCTGCATCGCCTACAGTATACTTAACACTTCCAAGCATCTGCTTGAAAATATCGCGAAACTCGCTCTCAAGCTCATCTGAAACAGTTACACCTGAAAGGAACGCGCTCATCTCAGCATCAATACCCTGCTCGTAAAGCTTTGCCGCTTCGTCCTCAGTACCAAGCTTCATGTCAACAAACGCTTTGGAATCTCCCTTATAAGAAGCATCAAGCAATGCATTCAGATAACCCTTTGCATCGAACTTTGAACCACATCCGCTGAGAGCTCCCACTAACAATACACATACAAGTGCAAGTGCAATTCTCTTTACTTTCTTCATTTTCTCTTCTCCCTTAATTAAATGAAATAATGTCAATAAAGTATCCAATTAAAGACTTTATCACTTACCCACATATGCGTCAATATCATTTTTCACCAAAAAACATTTGAAATTTGCCCACATTCTTCACATATTTTTCAAAATCAGATAAGTTGAAAGGATTTTAAAACATACAACCACAGCGTGATAAACACCGCACTCAGGAACGTAGTCGAGACCACGCAGCTCGACGAGAGCACGCCCTCATGCCCCATGTTCTGCGACATAATGTAACAGCTTACCGTAGTCGGCGCACCCAACATGATCAATATCGCCACCATCTTTTCATCGCGGAAACCGAGATACGCCGCCACCGGAAGGAACAGCGCAGGCATCACAAAGAGCTTTATCAGGGTACTGATGATTGTCGGCTTCATTTTCGACAGCGCTTTCTTCCCCTCAAAGCCTGCGCCAAGGCCAATCAGCGCAAGAGGTGTCGCAAGCTGCGCAAGATTGTGCAGGGTTTTACTGACAATAACCGGCATATTCAAGCGCAGCACGGAAATTATCATCCCGACAAAAATGCCGATAATAATCGGATTCGTGAGAATCCCGCGGAAGGATCTTTTCAATCCCTCCTTGTCAAAGCCGTTGCTGTCCGGCGCCGTAAAGGAAAGCACCAGCACGGCCGCCACGTTATACAGCGGCACCGTCGCCAGAATCATCAAAGGCGCAATTAAGCTTGACCCGTAGATATTTTGTATAAAGGCTACCCCCAGCACGGCCGCGCTTCCTCTGTAGGAAGCCTGTATGAACTCCCCTCGGATGGATTTATCCCTTACCAGCAACGGGCTGAGCGCTGATATCACCAAAATACAAAGCAGCGTAACTCCAAAACAATATACCACAAACCCGGTGTCCCATACGGCGTAAAAATCCGCCTCCGCAATATCCACCACCAAAAGCACCGGAAGCGTGATCTTGTAATTAAAGGCGTTTAATGTTTTTACAAAGCCGTCGTCCATCATTTTCATCCGTCTGAATACATAGCCCGCCACCATCACCAAAAATATGGGTATCGTCGCATTCAGGCTGAAAATAAGATTATCCATTGTGCATCAGTCCTTCTGTATAAAAGTCATTTATTTCCATGACAAGTATACACGCCACTTGTGTCGAATACAAGTATTTCTTTCATCAAGTCTTCCTGACTTCCCGCACATCCGTCAGCATAATTTGATCGTTATCCGCCATACTCGGTATCCAAGTCAAAAACCCCGCCGCAAGCAACGGGGCATCAAATTTGAAACGCCCTAAAGGGCGGGGTATATGACCCTCACGGCAGTCACTTGGCTCGTTGCTCGCGGGAATTAATCCTTCCATTCTTCATGATTGATTTCCCTGTCCTTGAAATAATATTTCCGGTCATGCTCACCCACTTCGCGCATAATCCTGCAGGGATTTCCCACCGCAACCACATTGGACGGAATGTCTTTGGTCACAATACTCCCTGCACCAATCACCACATTATCGCCAATGGTCACTCCCGGCATGATGATTGCGCCTGCTCCAATCCAGCAGTTTTTCCCAATATGAACCGGCATATTATATTGAAGTCCTTTTTGGCGAAGCTCCGGTAAAATCGGATGTCCTGCCGTTGCGATTGTCACATTCGGCCCGAGCATGGTATAATCCCCGATATAAATATGGGTATCGTCCACACAGGTCAAATGATAGTTGGCATACACCAGCTTACCAAAATGGCAGTGATGCCCACCGAAATTGGAATAAAAGGGTGCTTCAATATATACGCCCTCCCCGCAGTCGCCCAGCATCTTTTTCAGCATTTCCGTCCTTTTTGCTCCTTCTGACGGCTTCGTCAGGTTATACTCACACAGCATATCCTGATAAGCCATCTGTTCCTTCATAATTTCTTCATCCCCTGGGAAATAAAGCTCTCCCGTGTGCAATTTCTCCTTCATCTCACTCATTTTCAAAGCCTCCATTTGTTATATTTTTACCGCCGTATTTTTATAATACAACTATATCCTCTGACCGTCACCAAAAACACATTTGAACGATAAGAGCGGTCGTTATATCTTCTTTCAAATACAACGACCGCTCTAATTTATTTCGTTATTCAATTTTCCCTCTTTCCCGACATTTCTTTATGTCGTATGATATTTCCGGTTCCTTTTGTTCCCTGTTCCAGATATCCTTCGGAAGTGTACCCTCAATCTTCATGCCTTGCTGTATATGTCTTACACATCCCAGCCGCATTCTTCATATTCTTATTTCCATTAAGTCCTTCCGCTTTTATCAGGTCAGGTTTTCAAATGTGCCAATGGACTCATCTCCTTTCTCCGCGCCCTCTATCGAGATTGTCTGCTGTTCTCCGCAACTTGCATTTGTATCTATTCAAATGCTTTTCAAAGCGTTTTTTCCTGTTAATGCTTTTTCTTTTATCTTTTGGCTTTCCTTTGTTATGGTTATATCTTACCACTCGTTTTCCGATTTTTCAAGTATTATTTTAATATTTTTACAATACTGTTATTTTTCCTATATTTTTTCAGTCATTGTGTATAATCTTTTCTGAATATTCTGACTTTTTGCGTAGTTACGCCTATATATCTTAATATGGCAGCCCCACCATATCCGTTCATAAGTCACCGGATACCTCGCATTCTCTCCAATCTCTGATGTAACTGCGCTATCCGTCTGAGTCCCTCCGCATCGGTTATTTCCCTTCCGGAGTAAAAATACCTGACCTTCGTATCGTTTTTGTC
>CAMWYL010000086.1 GCA_947178465.1 uncultured Lachnospiraceae bacterium
AATAAAGGTAACTGCCGCACTTGCACCTGCTCTTGCCGTTCCGCCGCCGGTAATCTGCTGCAATGCAAACTGCATCGGCTTGAGCTGTTCATCGCGCAGGTACATGCTTCCGGTGTTCGCCCACATCTGCTGGAACTGGAAAATCGCGAGTGTCAGCCACGCCGGTTTTACGTTCGGCATAACAATTTTCCAGAAAATCTGGAACTCGGTCGCCCCGTCAAGTCTGGCAGACTCCATCAATGAGTCCGGCAGCTGTTCCATAAACTGCTTCATCAGATAAAGTCCCATACCAAACTGCCAAGCCGGCAAAATCAGGGCCAGGAAATTATTGTTAATATGTAACCACGAAACAATCATATAGGTCGGGATCTGTGTAACCGTCCAGGAGAACATCATGGACAGTACAACCATACTGAACAGGATATTCTTTCCCGGGAAATTGTGCTTTGCAAGCGGATAGGCCGCAAGCGAAGCAAGAATCACATGCCCCAACGTACCAAATCCCGTGATGATAACCGTATTCAGAATATATCGAGAAAACGGCACCCATGAGTCATTCATTACAACGAACAAATCCGAAAAGTTTTCCAAGGTCGGATTCCGCACGAAAATCTTCGGCGGAAACTGAAATAATTCGTCCAGCGGCTTAAGCGCATTGTTTACGATCATAACAATCGGGAGTGCCATGAACACGCCGCAGATTGCCATCAGGATAAACAGCAGCGTATTTCCCGCCATGGAACGGTTTAACTTTTTCTGCTTTGGTTTAAATATGCGTATCGCCTTCATCATTCACCCACCCTTCTCAGTACCTTCTGTACCAGCTTGTTGGTTCCGACCATCAACAGGAACAGAACCGTTGCGATTGCGGAGGCATAACCCATATCAAAACGGGTCGAGCCATAGTCCAGCAAATGCGTTACAACCGTTGCACCCGCATAATTGATAGACGGGTTACCTGCAAGCTGTATCGAGATATCCGCTACCGCAAAGGACTGTGTAATCTGCATAACCGCACCGAACATCAGCTGCGGCTTCATCGACGGGAGTGTCACATACCAAAGCTCCTGCCAGCGGTTCTTCACGCCGTCCAGCGCAGCCGCCTCATAGAGACTCTTGTCAACCGTCTGCAAACCTGCGATAAAGGAAAGGAAACCCGTTCCCAATGACAGCCACAGTTGCACTACAATCAGCATCGGCAGAATATATTTCTCCGTCTGCATCCAGAGAATCTGTTCATTGATGATGCCAAGCTTCAACAAAATACCGTTCAGATAACCGTAGCGGTCACCGGATAAAATCAGGCTCCACACCATATACGCGTTACCGCAGATACTCGGTGCGTAAAATATCAAAGTAAGGAACGCTCTGAATTTGCCGGAAAACTCATTGATGATCCATGCAAACAGCAGACAGAGCATATAGCTGACCGGCCCCGTTATTACGGCGAACAACAGCGTATTCTTCAACGCAATCAGGAAGATGTCATCCTCCAGAAACAGCCGGATATAATTTGCCCAGCCCGTAAACTGCGGCATCTCCAGCATGTTGAAATAGGTAAACGACAGGCCAACCGAAATAATGACCGGAAGCACCGTAAACACAAAGAACAATATAAAATACGGTGCCAGCATCAGATAGCAGGAGCGGTTCTTTTTGATCTGATAGCCTAATTTCTTCTGTCGCTTTGCGATTTCTGACAGATTTTCACTTGTTGCCATTCCTATATTCCCCTCCTATCCTTAATCTTCTGCAAGAGGCAGTCCGAACTCTTTCCTCTTGTAATTAATCTCATCATTGATATAGATTACCTTATCCATCAGTTCTTCTCGCGGCGTCGCGGTATCCGTATCCGTTGTCACCGTGTAGAATGCATTGTTGACGTTACGCCATGAATAGTATCCGCCTGGTACCTGTGGAATGCCCTTTACCCATTGGAACTGTTCCGCAAGCGTCTCGTAGGTCTCCACCGGCCACGGCAGGCTCTCAAACGCCTCTTTATTCGCAGTCGCAACACGCGCCGCTGAGCCCATCAGACTCTCCAGCTCTCTGTCAAACAAGATCTGGACATCCGCCGAAGTCCACCATTTCAGGAACTCCCAGCACTCCTGCGGATATTCCGTATCGGACATGATAATGCTTGCAAGTCCGGTACAGCCTACGGAACGGTCAATCGTCCCGTCCTCTTTCATGACACCCGGAACCGGTGCAAAATCCCATACACCCTTGATATCCGGTGCGGAAACCTGCAGGTTATTGTATACCGTATAGTCGGCAATCATAATCGGCGCCTCTCCGGTACGGAACCGTTCCTCGGCGCTGGTCACCTTATCCAAACCGTAATCCGTGTAGTATTCACAGTATTCGCGGAAGGTGCTGACTGCGATATCGGAATCCAACGCAGACGCCATACCGCCCTCCGTATAGTATTCTCCGCCGTTCTGATACAGCATCATCGCAAAAATCTGTTCGCTCGGCAGCATGGCAAATTCCATCTGGTTCTTTGCCAATACTGTCATTGCAACCTTTACCTCGTCCCATGTCTGCGGCAGCTCCAAGCCGACCTCCGCCAGAATATCCTTGCGGTAGAACATAACAGGGAAGGTCTCAGTCTCCGGCAGTGCATACAGAGCGCCGTCAAAGGTAAATGCCGTCAACGCACTGTCATAAAATCTCGACGTAACCTCCTGCCAGTCCTCAAACTGTGTCAAATCCAGAACCGCGTTTCGAAGTCCATAGTTGACAGGCGTGTCATTTCCGGTATTCAGTACCGCACCCGCGATACCGTTTGTATTCGCAACCTGAATCGCCACATCCGGTCCCTCTCCCGCAAGCTCCGCGCGAAGCAGGGTGTTCATGTCCACAAGCTGCACATTCACATTAATCCCCGTCTCACTCGTAAAGGTTTCGTCAATCAAAGACTTAATAACGTTTGCCTGATCACGTCCGGTTCCGATCCAGAGTGTGATCGTCGGATTTTCATCTCCCTCCTCCGCAACGTTTCCGACCTGATTGTAGTCGATCACGAAGGAATAAAATAATCTGCTGAACTCATATTTTGTCTTTGCAAAGAAGGATGCCTTGGTAATATCCGCCTTTGCGTCCGGTGAAATAATATAAATCCGGTCAAGCTGCAACGGCTGTTCGATAACCTGCGTAATCCATGTACCCGTCGCACGAATATTAATACGGAAAGTAGAAATAACCTTTACAAAATATTCAGGATCCTTAATCAAATCATCCAATTGATCCCGCATGGTAATCAGCACGGTCTCCTTATCGCTGCTTCTGCCGGCTGCTGCGCGCAGACTCTCAATCGCATGATTCAGCTTATCGCGGACCGCCGCCATCTCATTCGGCAGCTCGGGAAGACTCGCCTCAATTTCATAATCTCGGTAGCTGTCCGGACTCACACCGGTAATGCGGATAACCTTACGGTAAATCGCATTCAGTTCCTCCACACAGCTTTGCACCTCGCTGACAATCTCAGAGAACTCACCAAGCACCACCTGCATCCGCAATGTGTGGCCGCCCTGCTCCAAATAAATGCTGTAGGGATTGCCCTCTGCATCGGAAAGCGTATCCTCCCGCCAGCTCTGCTCATATGTAAATCCATAATCATTGAATTCCTCGAAGGGCACCATTCCATCAATGAATATTTTCCGGGAAACGTAAATACCTCTTGTGAAATTCTGCTTCGCATGCAGTGAAATATTATAGTAGCCGGTCTCCGGCACCTCAAATTCCCACTCCATCCACTGACCGGAAAGCTTCCACGAATTACCGCCGATACTGTTGTTGAGCAGCTCCTTCGCGCTCGCCGGATATATCGCCGGTGAAGACTGATCCTGCTGCGGGTAAAGCATCTGAGAGGAGGTCTTGACCGCGTTCTCCGCCTCAATGCGAATCACATGCCCGCTTGTCGCCTGCGCCCCCTGTGCGTCCCAAGCTGCCTTTGCATCCCCGTAGGAAGGTACACTCTGCATATTTCCCAATACCAGCTTGCGGAACAGCATCGGCTCTTTTCTGGAAATAATGGAAATCGTATGCTCGCCCTGTTCCAGATACAACGCAAGATTTTCCAGCACATAGCCGTCGCTGTCATAAAGCGGTGTCGTCACCCACTCGGGCACCTCCACCATAGACGGCTTCATGTCATTTCCCTGATTGTCCTTCTCCCATGCTCTTACCGCAATACCGTTCCCATCAACGACACTGCTGTCTATGTCCACCTTCCATATTCTAGAGAACTCCACATCCGCAAGCTCCCGATACGGAAGCGCTCCGTCCACAAAAAAGCCTCTCTGGATCTCGGAGCTCTTTCCCTCAATCGGATAATATACCATTGACAAATCATACCATCCGCTTTCCGGAACCGTAACATCGTATTCGACAATCGCATTCTCTGCCGTCACGATGCTCGTACCCGCCATCCCCTCGTAATTCTCATAGACGTCGGGTGTCCGGCTGATACCATTCTCCTCATACCTGCTGTAACTGTCGGCATCCACCTCAATGACCCTGTCGGGTCTGTTGTCGCCCTTATCGGCAACATACTCCTTATAAAGGGGAACCGCCCCACCGATAGAATATGTACTCAAAAGCTCTTTGAATTCTTCCTCCGACATTACTGTCTTGGCTTCCGATTTCGGAAGATAGAACGGGCAGGTACCCGCAAGCAGGGCTGCCGCCAATGCAACTGCCAACACCCTTTTTCCTGTCTTTTTCTTCTTCATCATTTCTTAACTCCTATCTGCCCGCCTCCGCAGACGTGTATCATTATCTAATATTTCCGATTGATATCAGCGGATTTCTCTTAAGCACGCACTGCATATCCGCTCCGAATCTTACATATAAGTGTTACATGTAATACCAGCTCATTTCCCCCTCCTCCGGCTTAGGCATATACCGAAGCAGTATCTTCTCCATATAAAACGACACTGCATAGTACCACACTGCCGGAAGCACCAATATCAACGGTATCGGAAGGCAGTATGCCCACACGGCAAAAAGAAGCGCCGTTCCCACGGCCACGCAAATCGTCGCCGGAAGATACCGCACCGCCATCACAAAGGAAAGCTTAAATCCGTCTCTTAATCGGAATGAAAATCTTGACAGCACAGGAAACAAATATACCGCAATACCCACAAGAACCGCAAAAATCCCATCATAAATCAGGATCCCCGTAATGCCCACCGGCTTGCCTGCATTTGCCGCAATTTCCCGATTGATATACAGAACAGCAAGAACAGCCATCAGTATAAGCGTCGTCGCAATTCCACGCTTCAGATTCCTCTTATATGCTCTGAAAAACTCCTCCACGGGATATCCGGTGTCCTTCCTTACGCTTTTTACAACGGCATAGTAAAGCGCCGTTGTCGATGTTCCAATCGTGACAATGGGGATGCATCCAATCAGCCAGCAGATATCCAACAGAATCAGCTCTCCCAATTTATTCAAAAATGTCATAATCGGACTGTCCATATGAAATATTCTCCCCATGCTCCGCCTCCCTCCTGTTATTTTTCTTCGTCCTCACACGTATTACCAAAGGCAAAATGCACAAAAAGCATTCAGTTCTCCAGTCACTTTTCTACTATTATATCAAAAAGATTCTCTACTGCCTACTATTATTTTTTAATTCATACTACAGACTTTATTTGTCCTGTGCAAATACGCCTCTGCGTTGCATTTATGTTACGTTTGTAGTGCCATTGCAAAACGCTATTCCCGAAGCGGATAATTCTTCAGATCCGGCAGCTCGTCTCTCGTAATAACATGTTCATGGTTATAGACCCTCTTTACCATGTCCTCCTCGGTATACTTCTCTGACAATATATTCAGATTGATATTCTCGGCGACAAACTCCCCGCCCCATGTACCGAAATATCCCCACATGGACCCGTCACGCATTGCAAGATCCGGATCAAACAGACATCCGTTCTCCGACAGGACAATCATCTTTTTCGCTGAAGTATACTCAAGAACCTCCAGATATTTCGCGGTTTGTGGCGTATAAACCTTCTCACCGGGGTAAATATCCTCTCCGATAATATCCACATACTCGTCCCCGGGATACCAGTCCGCCGATTGTCCGTTCCATACCCAGATCAGGTTGTTGATGCCGTATTCATTGGTCAGCTTGTCATAAAGAAGGCGGTAGAGCTGCTTATAAGCGTCTGCCCCCGCATTCCCCCACCAGAACCATCCGCCGCTTGCCTCATGGAGCGGACGCCACAAAATCGGCACATCCGCATCCTGAAGCTTTTTCATCTCCTGCGCAATCGCGTCAATATCATCCATGAGGAGCCGATACCCCTCCTCATCCTCACCGTTCATAATCTTCGCAAGGTCGATATTGGTAGAGTCTGTATAAAAACCCGAAAACCAATTGCCTGTAAGATATTTCTCCGGCGCGTTCCAATGCCAGCAGAAAGTAACAATACCACCCGCATCCCAATATTCAATAGCGTATTCCACAGCCTTTGACGTGCTGCCGTGTGACACTCTGGAAGGGCTGTACTCAATGAAATCCAAGCCCAGGATTGCCGGATATTTACCGCCGGTCGCCTTCCATATAACGGCGTTCTCCTTGCCATACATGCCCATATCGCAATACTGTCCGGAAATAATATCCTTTCCGTAAACGTCGCACAGATAGGTCATCAACCGTTTTGTGTTATCCGTCGCGTTCGGGTTTATCAAAACCGGCTCTATATCAAACCGATTCTCATCAAGAGGCGCCGACTGCGATACCTGTATCTTATCCACCTGTATCCACCCCCAATATTTCATAAGTGTAACCGTATGCTGCCCGGCTTCCAGATAAACACGCCGTATCTTGGAATCCGTAAACTCCTTCCCCTCAGCGGAAAAGTTCCCCATACTGTCGCCGTCCACCAGCAGATAGTTCTCTTTGTAGCCGCCGTCCGCGCTTCTGTTTATGACAGTAATGTCATAAAACCCTTCGGCATCAATCTGAATATCCAGCTCCATACCGTCCGCATCCGCCTGAAAGCCCTCCACATATTCCACATCATTTTCCTTTTTAACACTCGTACCGCCAAGCAGCCTTGCCGTCTCCGCCTCATAATCCACGGTCTTTATCGCAATATCCGCTTTTGCAGCCTCCGCGCCGTTTTTGTTGTTATCCGCACCGCAGCCCGTGAGCATAAGCAGTGTTAAAGCAGGCAAAATTATCTTTTTACTTTTCTTCACTTAAACACCCCTTAATCATTAAAGTTAATTTATCCTATATTTAGTTTAATTATTTATTTTAATTTAACACATTTTTAAGATAAGCACAATGTTAAATATGCACTTTTGCCACATTGCACTATTTTTTCTTTTTTTAATTAGGCAATAGTTATAAAGGCTTCTTTGGGTCTTCCATATTTATAACACTCCTTTACAGATACATCCGGCAGCTCGTTTACCGGATGCAAAATCCCCAGGCACCATTTCCCCTAAAAGTCCATATACTAACAAAAACCCCTTCGGAGTCCCCATGCCAAACGCAAAGCTTGAAAACCTCCTAAATCTTGCCCTTTCCGCCACTACGGAAGAATTAGAAAAATCCCAGCTCCTCATGACCGGCTATATGCCTGCCACCAGAAGCTGGGAATTAATCGTCAAATACCACGGCCCGCTCGAAAAGCTCGAGTCCGAGGTTATCCATATTGAACCGCTGATCAACAGCTACGCCATCGCAACCGTCCGCGAGGACTTTATCGATGCCTTCGCCGATTTGGATGAGGTTGAATATGTCGAAAAACCAAAACGGCTTTTCTTCTACTGATATTTATTTGTATGCAATGCCCTATTTGTATTCAGTGCCCTACCTGTATGCAATCGCATTCCAACGCAACTCATTCTTGAAGGCTCTGATATCCGTGTTCTTGTCTATGACAACGGCCTCAATACCCATTGCGTCCGCCCAATCGACCATCTGCTCCACCGTGAGGTCATAGGAGAATGCCGTATGATGCGCACCGCCTGCCAGAATCCATGCTTCCGCGCCAACCGGAAGGTTCGGCTCCGGCGTCCAGAACGCGGTCGCAACCGGAAGCTTCGGCATCGGTTTCTCCACCTTCTTGCAGTTTACCGCATTGATAATCAGGCGGAAGCGGTTTCCTAAATCAACCAGAGAGGTTGCAATCGCCGGTCCGGTCTTAGACGTAAATACAAGTCTTGCCGGATCCTCTCTGTTGCCCATGGAAAGCGGGCAAACCTTAATGGAAATCGGTCCCTCCGCAATCGTCGGGCAGACCTCCAGCATATGCGCCTGCAAAATGCCTTCCTTCCCAGGTACAAAATTATAGGTATAATCCTCCATAAAGGAAGTTCCCTTTGCATCCTTTACATTGGAAGCCATAATCTTCATCAGACGAACCATGGCAGCCGTTTTCCAATCGCCCTCGCCGCCAAAGCCATAGCCCTTCTCCATCAGCCGCTGGATGGCAAGTCCCGGAAGCTGCTTTAAGCCGCCGAGCATACCAAAATGTGTAACAATTGCGTGGTAATCGCCTTCCTCAAGGAACTTCTCCATACCGATTTCAATCGCTGCCTGAACCTCTACATGTCTGCGGAACTCCGCCGCATCCCTGCCTTCTGTCAAAAGCTCATACTTGCTGTAGTATTCGTCTGTCAACGCGCTGATATCGCCCGCCGGAACCGCATTCACATACTCCACTAAATCATTGACATTGTAGTGGTCAATTTCCCAGCCGAACTTAATCTGCGCCTCTACCTTGTCACCCTCTGTAACGGCAACATTGTTCATGTTGTCACCAAAACGGCATACGCGGATATGGGAGGATTCCATAATGCCGACCGCAGTAACCATCCACTGCGCAAGCTTTTTAATAACCTCTGGATTCTTCCAATGTCCTACGACAATCTTTCTCTCTATACCCATACGGCTCACAATATGGCCATACTCACGGTCGCCATGTGCTGACTGATTCTCGTTCATAAAGTCCATATCAATGGTGTCGTAAGGGATTTCCTCATTAAACTGTGTATGGAAATGCATGAGCGGCTTTCTGTACTCCTGCAGGCCCAATATCCATGACTTTGCGGGAGAGAACGTATGCATCCATGTGATAACACCCGCGCACTCCTCGTCCGCATTCGCCTCGTTAAAGGTCTTTCTGATCACTGCATTTGTTATCAGCGTCGGCTTCCATACAACCTCATAGGGCAGCAGACCTGACTGATTCAGCCCATCCACGATAATCTTTGAGTGCTCCGCAACCTTTCTGAGACACTCGTCGCCGTACAAATCCTGCGACCCCGTCGCAAACCAGAACTTGTAATTCTTTCCTGTTTTCATTTTAATAACCCCATCCTTTCTATTTTATCTTAAAAGGAAAACCGGCATTACACAATCGTTGCATAATATCCCTTCTTTTCCTTTCCGATTGCAATATGCTCCGCATATCCCGCAATGTAAAAGGGAATGCTGTCTTCCTTCCCATTGACAATACGCCCGCGAACCTTTTCCCATGCACGGATTGTCACCGCAAAATCAGGCTCTCCGGCAACCAGAATCGGCTGCTCTTCCTTCTTTATCCAATAGTATTCGCCGCCGTAATTTCTACGCGCCGTTTCAAAAACATAACACCCCACCGAGGAAGACATATTGTAAATATCGTCATCACCCAACAAACTGTCCGAAATCCATTCCAGAAAATCATCGACCTCCGCAAGACTGTGGACAGAATAGTCAAAGTCTTTCCTGTGCGGTTCAGGAAGGCTTTGGACAAAGTTGTCCGCAGTTTGTATAATATCCCTAACCAGCGGATTCATTATCATATCCTCCATAAGTATATCCTTCATAAGTTACTTTTACCATAAACCGGGAAAGATTGCAATCTTTATTTCAGTTAAGATTAAAATATTTTATTATCTGTTTAATCATTACAAATTTTCGATGCTATTTATTTTTCGTAAGCGCCTCTAATATCTCAAAATACTCCTCAAAAGTCTTACGACAGCACTCCGAATTGGCAATCTCAATACCGTCCGTCCGAAGCCCGATCAGCGAAAAGGCCATTGCCATCCGATGATCCTCGTAGGTCTGCACCACGCCTGCCGACGGCTGTCCGGAATACACATTGATCGCCGCTTCCTCCTCCTCGCACTGTATCCCCAATCGCCGCAGCTCCGTGACGATTGCGTGAATGCGGTCGGATTCCTGTCCCCTGATATGCCCGACATTTTCAATTCTCACCCGTCCGTCCGCAAAGGGTGCAAGCGCCGCAAGCGTCATTGTCTGGTCGGAAAAGTCTTTCATATCCACCGTAATCCCCTGCATACGTCCGCCCGCAGCACCTTGAACCGCAAGCCCGTCCGCCGTTTCCTCAACTACGCAACCCATCTGCGCAAGCACCTCCAAAAACTGCAAGTCCCCCTGCATACACTCCCTTGTGACATTTCTGACCAATGCCCTTCCTCCGGTCAGCGCCGCCGCCGCATAGAAATAGCACGCCGCCGACACATCCGGCTCAATTTGGTAATTACCCGCGGTATACGCAATGC
>CAMWYL010000087.1 GCA_947178465.1 uncultured Lachnospiraceae bacterium
CTTCACGGTGGCACCTAAGAACGTTCCGCCGACTACCGTGAGACCCAGACCACAGGTTCCGCCCGGAATGCAGGGTACGCGCCCGATACCGCCGACAGCGGTTCCCGGTGGGATGCCGGCCAATCCGCAGACGAAGCCGCTTACAGGCATTAAGCCCCCGACAGACATCAGAAGTAATGTGAAGGAGCAGTCGATTAAGATTCAGGACTTCTTAAAAAGATAAGAATAAAAATAAAGTCGAAAAATAAACATAATTAAGCCCCATGCTTTGACAAAAAAAGCATGGGGCTTTTTGTATACTAAAAAGGTCTTCGTTACAGGGAAGCAAGTCGGGGAGGTGATGAAAATATATGAGATATACGTAGATGTTTACTGGATGGAAAACGCGATACTGGATGCCATGATGCTGACGCTCACCTTATTTCTACAGGGAAAAAAGGTGGTGCCGTGGAGAATCGTGTCCGCGGCAGCGCTAGGTGGAGCCGGATCCGTTTTTGTGCTGATTCTGGGAATAAAATATGGAATTATATATATTTTGGCAGTTCTGACAATTGATGTTGTGATGTTTCCGATTGCGGCAAAATCGCAGCGACAGGAGCTGCCAGTAAATATTGCCTGCTTTCATGGGCTTGCCTTTGTGTATACGAAGCTGGATATGTGCGTGGGGCGGCTTGGCATACCGGATGGCTTCCGCCTGATTACACCGGTGATTTTTACCGGAGCAATCATGGCGATTTCGCGGTATCAGATGAGAAAGCGCACACAGCGGATCTATTCCGTTGCGATTACCGAAAACGGAGAAAATGTCGAAATGAAGGCGTTGTTCGACACGGGAAATTCGCTGACGGAGCCTGTCAGCGGCAGGCCGGTGTCCATTGTTGAGGAGAATGAGACCACCAAACTGTGGCTGGAGACGCGCCCGCAGAAGTATAAGGTCATTCCGTTTCATAGCATCGGAAAAGAACACGGGATTCTTGAGGGGACAACAGTTGATGAGCTGATAATCAGGAAGGGCGACGGGCAAATCGTTGAAAAGGATGCGATTGTCGCGCTGTATAAGGGAAAACTTTCCAAGGACGGTTCGTATCAAATGATATTAAATCAGGGATTATTTTAACGAAGAGGGATAATAATGAGGAGGAACAAAATGGTTTTGAATGTATATTTACCGGGGAGAATGAGAGTCTCTGTAAGAAGAAAGGACTGTCGCAGCTCGGGCAGAGGTATGGAGAGCAGACAGGAGATACACTATATCGGAGGCTCGGAGATTCTGCCGCCGCCCTTGGATACGGAGGAAGAGAACGAGGCCATCAACGCCTTGGATACGGACGAAGCGACACAGGCGCGCGCCACGCTGATTGAACATAACCTGCGGCTTGTCGTTTATATCGCAAAGAAGTTCGACAATACGGGGATTGGGATAGAAGATCTGATTTCGATTGGGACCATCGGGCTGATCAAGGCAATCAATACCTTTAATCGGGATAAAAACATTAAGCTTGCGACTTATGCGTCGAGGTGTATTGAGAATGAAATCCTGATGTACCTGAGGAGAAACAACAAGACAAAGCTTGAGGTCTCCATTGATGAACCGCTGAATGTGGATTGGGACGGGAACGAGCTGCTTTTATCAGACATTTTGGGAACGGACGAGGATGTAATCTACCGTGACCTTGAGAATGAGGTTGAACGCAACCTCTTGAAGAAGGCGATATCAAGACTCGGGGAACGGGAGCAGACCATCATTATGCTTCGCTTCGGCCTCGGGAAATATAATGACAAGGAAATGACGCAGAAGGAGGTCGCGGATTACCTTGGAATTTCACAGTCCTACATATCCCGTCTGGAAAAGAAGATTATGAAGCGCCTGAAAAAAGAGATGGCGAGCTAGAAAACGGGAATAGGGGGAAACGCTGTATTTATACCGCTTCCGTACATATGTCACAGGCAGATGGGAATCTGCCCATGGCATGAAAGATAGGAGGGTATAAGAGATGGCACAGGGTAAGGTTGAAATATGCGGTGTAAATACAGCGAAGCTCCCCATACTGAAAAACGAGGAAAAGCAGGAGCTTTTTGCGCGGATCAAGCAGGGAGACCGTGAAGCGAGGGAAGCGTATATAAAGGGCAATCTGCGATTGGTGTTAAGTGTGATCAAGCGTTTTTCACAGTCAAATGAGAACGTGGACGATTTGTTTCAGATAGGCTGTATCGGTCTGATCAAGGCAATTGATAACTTTGACTCCAGTCTGGACGTTAAATTCAGCACTTATGCTGTGCCAATGATCATCGGGGAGATCCGCCGCTTCCTCCGGGATTCGAGTAATCCGATACGAGTGAGCCGTTCCCTGAAGGATACGGCTTATAAGGCAATCTACGCCAAAGAAAGCCTGACAAAGAAAAATCTGCGGGAGCCGACCATTATGGAGATTTCACAGGAGATAGGGATTTCCAAGGAGGATATCGTCTATGCCCTCGACGCCATCCAGAATCCGATGAGCCTGTATGAGCCGGTGTACACAGAGGGCGGAGATACGCTCTACGTGATGGACCAGATCAGCGATAAAAAGTGCAAGGAGGAGAATTGGGTTGAAAATATTTCCTTGAGTGAGGCCATGAAGCGCTTGGATGAGCGGGAAAACGAAATTATTAAGCTGCGTTTTTTTGAGGGAAAAACGCAGATGGAGGTTGCAGAGTACATCGGGATATCGCAGGCACAGGTCTCAAGGCTTGAGAAGAATGCGCTTCAGACTATGAAGAAGTATTTGATGTATTAATTGTTGACTTCAAACTAAAATGGATTTACAATAAATTGTATAGACAATAATTTTCTGCCCCGGCACAACTCCCGGGGTAACTCTATGGTGTAGAGGAAATGCAGAAATTGAGAATATATGCGGCAAAGCTTTTCGATGCCGATACCGCAGAGCTGATGCCTCTGCTTGACAGAAGCAGACAGGAAAAGGTCGGCGCCATCAAAAACAGGGGTGCGCGGCAAAGGAGCGTCACGGCAGGATTGCTTCTCAGGCATGCGTTTTTGCAGAGCGGCTACAGTCAGGCACAATGGCAGCATGTGGAAATCATATATGGAGAATATGGAAAACCCGGTATCAAGGGTTTGAGTGAATTTCATTATTCAATATCGCACTCGGAGGAGTGGGTTATCTGCGCGGTTGGAGATATACCGGTCGGCGCGGATATACAAAGGATGCGTCCGTGGAAATTGCAGATGGCAAAGCGGTTCTATTCAGACAGTGAATATGACAGGATTGTCAGTTTTGCAGATGCGAGACGGCAGACGGAGTGTTTTTACAAAATGTGGACGGCCAAGGAAAGCTATGGGAAGTTGACAGGACGCGGTATCGGCGAGGGCATCAGCCGGTATGTGACCGATAGGGAGTTTGCGCACGTTTACGGAAAGGACACATATCCGTTTCCCATCCGACTATATGACACAATTGCAGACTATATCGTATGTGTATGCAGCAGAGAGTCGTATTTCCCGGAGGAAATCACATTTGCTGATTTGCATGAGTATTTGAGAATTCATAAGGTGGAGGGGTAAAATGCTAAAAGAAAATGGGAAAAATGCCGTCAAAAAAGGGGAGTCGGTATTTAAAAAAGGCGAGGAATTAAAGCAGATTGGTATCGTACTTTCCGGAAAGGTGCTGATGATAGGCGACTGTGTTCGAATGGTTCGTCCGCAGGGTTCCTATTTGGCGCTGAATGACATGAATAGGGAAGCGTATACCGCAAGCTATCTTGCGGTAGAGGACTCTGTAATCTATGCACTCCCTGTGACAGGGGAGGATACGCTTCGCAACATCATAGCAAAGAGCATTGATTACCGTGCGATTATGATATCATCCCAATTCAAATATGCGGTAGAGCTGTCAAGAATCAAGAGCAGTCTGACGGACAGCGCGGAGCGGCTTTTTGCTTTTGCAAAGAAAAGCTACGAGGAATATCTGCGATACAGCAAGGTCTTCGAGCTGCCCGCAACGGCAATCGGGGAGTTGGATGAGCTGCAGATTTATGAGGGAGTACAGGATATCAATGAATACAGGGTGTCCTATTACGAGGAGGGGGCAAAGATTCCGCTCTCTGCCAATAAACAGTATTTTTCCTACAGCGAGGAAATGGTCAGCTTTCAGGTAAACGAAATTATTTCTCTGGTTGCGTCCATGAAAGAAGAATGTGCGGCGGTGGTCGAATACAACAAAAATCTGCTTGAGTTGATTGCGCTTCGGCCGCGGCAAAATCTTTTTGAGTATCTTTGCGCCAAGGCATCAGAGATTAAGAAGAAGGACGATGTTCCCATGGATCTTCTGACACTCCTGTCAGGTATTATTGAGGAAGTGAGCTTCCGGCACAAGGAGCTTCAGAAGCTGGTGACAGATCTGCCGGCGTTTGACGAGGCCGCGTTGAAGAACAGAATGGGGGGCATTGCCTCGGCAGAGCTTCTCATGGAGCAGAAGAAGTCCAAGGAGGAGCGGGACGAGGAGATTACGCGGGATGTTGCTTCCCTTACGAATTCCATGGCACAGATCATCAAGTATGGGGCAATCAGCGATGCGGACGAGAACACACTCAAGACGAATGTGGAGTATTTGGTCAACGCGCCTGACAGACTGTCAGTGGAGGATGATGTGCGAAAGGCGAAAAAGGCGATTACGCCGATTGTCTTTCGGCTGTATCTGACCTGCTATCGCAGGATAAAGGAGGGGCTGATTGCCCCGCCGAAATCCGTGCAGCTGTTTATGAACTTCGGCTTTTTGGATGAGCGGCTGCTCGAGCCGGAGCATCTGGAGTTTCTTTGCGGCATTGAGCCTGAGAAGAATGAAGGCCCCTGCAAAGTGGTTACCATGATGGAATGGCTGGATCTGATATATGAGGGGAAGAGAGACCCTTCCAAGAGTGAGTTTGATGAGGATTACGCGGAGAACCTCCGTACCCTCAAGAAGCAGGGGGACATCACCGAGAAGCAGATGAAGGTACTGCTTGAGGATATGGATAAGCGTGTCGAGTATGAGATTATGAATATGCAGATGAGCAATTCCCGCACCGTGTACGGGCATCCCTCCGCATATATGCCGATTTTGTACAAGGAGGCCATCTTCGGAACGCTTGACAAGATACTGGTGACCAAGAAGCGAATCAACGAGAGCGTTCAGGAACTGCTGAAAATTGACTATTCTGCATTTTACAGGGAGGTTATCTACTCTAACAGCAGTTTGAAGATTGTCAATGAGACCGTGATGAAGAATGTATATCCCGATATTATTCTGCTTCCGCTGTTTGGACTTAGTGCATCTATGTGGCAGGAAATCGGCAGCAGGAATAAGGGAACGCCGGGGCGGTTCTGTTTCCCGATTATGACCAACACCAATATCGACGACATGATGGTCAAGATGTTCGGCCGTTTCCGTTGGGAGCTTTGCAGATGTATTCAGGGTATGGCGTGGAACGATGTAAAGGTAAGGTCGTTGACCTCAGAATACATGGATTATATACAGTTTTACCGCAAGAATCGTGATTTGTCGGATGAGGCACGCGAGAAGCTGAAGCTGCAGATTCAGAAGGGAAGGAACAATTCGCGTGAGATTTTCCTGATCGATTATGAGATATGGATCAAGAGCGAGGCGAACGGCTCCATGAAGCTGAATAAGGTGGCAAGAGAGCTGTTGGCAACCTATTGCCCGTTTGAGAAAGCGTTGCGGACCAAGCTGAGCGCGCAGCGGCCGTATGAGGTGGCAATGGCGCGCAGCATTCGAAATGCGCAGAAGAAGAAACAGGAGCTTGAGCTCAAGATGAAGGCGATTCAGAAGACGGCGGAGGTGCCGGAGGAGATCATGAATACCTATAAGCTGTATGCGGAAATGTAAAAAGTAAGCCCGACAACTTGCGTTCAAAGAATAAAAACCCCCATGGTCGTCAGACCGTGGGGGTTTCTTCCTGTTGCCGGGCCGCTTCCGCATCGTTCTCCTCGTCGGCAGGGGGGAGCAGGATATTTACCAGCTCAATACGGTTCTTGTCAACCTGTTTGGCCGTCAGGGTGATACCGCCCGGGGTCACTACCGACTCGCCCTCTGTGGGGAAGCGGTCAAGAAGCTCGATAATAATGCCGCCGATGGAATCATAGTCCTCCGAGTCAAAGGTGGTGTTGAGCGCGTCGTTGATATCGTCCAGCTTCATGCTGCCGTTGACTTCGTATTCGCGTTCTCCGACAGCCTTCAGAAGCTCCTCCTCATCTGCATCGTACTCGTCGCGTATCTCGCCGACGATTTCCTCCAACAAATCCTCCAAGGTAATCATACCGACCGTAGCGCCGTACTCATTCAGGACAAGCGCCAGATTGGAAGCGCTGCGGCGCATCTCCAGCAGCAGGTCTGCTGTCTTCTTATATTCATATGTATAGTAGCCCTCTCGCATAATATCGCGGATGTGGAAGCTTCCGTGGTCTGCGACAAGAAGGAAATCCTTGATATTTACGATACCGATAACATTGTCAATATCTCCCTCGTAAACGGGAATCCGCGTGTACATGGACTGTCGGAACAGGTCCAGAAGCGCGTCATAAGAGCTGTCCACATCAATCGTGGTCATATCAATACGCGGAATCATCACATCCTTTGCAACAGAGTCGCCGAATTCAAACACATTGTAAATCAGTTCCTTTTCTTCCTGCTCGATAACGCCGTCCTCATGGCTGACGTCCACATAAGTTTTCAACTCTGTCTCCGTCATCGTTGCGCGGGCCGAGGAATCGATATGTAAAAGCCCCAGAAAGAAGCCGGATACCTTATCAATAATAAATATAACAGGGGTCAATACCTGCATCAGAAAATAGATTATCCTTGAATAGGCAAGGGATAATTTCTCGTTGTTGCACATAGCCCATGTTTTGGGAACAATCTCACCGAAAAGAAGAATGACTAACGTGAGGATTCCGGTAGCAATGCCGACCGCACCGTTTCCCCAAATCCGAATAGTGAGCGAGGTTACAAGGGAGGAGGCGCCGATATTCACGATATTGTTACCGATAAGAATAGCGCTTACCAGCTTGCTCCGATTGCTGAGAATTTTCTGAAGTGTAAGAACACGTCCGCCGGGGTTTTCCTCCAGCATTGCGCGTACCTTAACCATGCTGATGGTAGTCAGGGCTGTCTCCGCCGATGAAAAAAATGCGGACAACATTACAAGAACCACAATAATTCCAAGTTGTATGACACCAGAGGTATCCAAGACCAAACCACTCCTTTATAAAAAGATTTTATTTATTGTCATTTCTGCACTGACACATGCATAGATTATAACAGTGATAGTGTAAGAATACAAGATGTAAACAAAAAATAGGGGGTATATAAATGAAATCTGCTTTCAGTACGGAAAGAATCGTGGCGCTGATAAAATGTCTGATAGCGTCGTATATGATTACGGGAGTTCTCCTGATGGTGGTCGCGGCGCTGTTGTACAAGTTTTCTCTCAGTGAAAATGTGGTGGAAATCTGTATCATTGCCATTTACTGCATTTCCTCTCTGCTTGCGGGACTGTTTTTTTCCAAGGGGGCACCAAGCAGGCGGTTCTTGTGGGGAATGATAGCGGGAGCGGCGTATTTCCTGATTATCTGCGGAATTTCGATGGTGGTTGAGCAGAGCTTCACACTGCTGAGCAACGCGAGTATCACCACCTTGTTTATCTGTCTCGGAAGCGGGATGCTCGGGGGAATGTTGGGATAGCCGGGAAGCATGGTTGACAGGAAGTTTAAGGAAGGGATATACTTTAAGGGGAAAGTATGGTATACTCGTGTAGAAACTAAAGGTGGTTTTTGACAACATGGAGGATTTTATGGAGTACATAAGAAAAAGATTAATAGCGGGGCTTCAGGCGTTTCTGATAACGTTTCTGATCGTGGCGGTAGCAGCAGTGCCGCAGATGAACGTGAGCGCGGCTCCGGTGGAGGTGCCGCAGCCGTCGATTGGAATTGATGTTTCCAATTATCAGGGACAGATAAACTGGGATCTGGTGGCGGCATCGGGCGTACAGTTTGCCATGATTCGGGTAGGCTACCGTACGCAGGCAACGGGACTGCTGAACGAGGACCCTTATGCCAGATATAATCTGCAGGAGGCACAGCGGGTCGGCATTAAGACCGGCGTGTATTTCTTCTCCACTGCGATTACGGAGGCCGAGGTGCTTGAGGAGGCACAGTTTACCGCGGATCTGATTGACAAGTATCAGATTACATTCCCGGTTGCGTTTGACTGTGAGGGCTTCCGGAACAGTACCAGCAGACAGTACGGGTTGAACAAGTCCGTAAGGACGGCTTTGGCGGTGCGGTTTCTGGACACGATTGCGGCAAGAGGCTACACGCCGATGTTCTATGCGTCCAAGAATGAGATGACGAACAGCAAGGATTGGGATATGGCGGTCTTGAACCGATACAAGGTATGGGTGTCATGGTATCCGACCGATCCGTTCCCGATTACACAGGCTTGTACCTATCCGGATATTCATTGCATGTGGCAGTACACGAACAAGGCCGCAATTGCGGGAATCAATGGTGAGGTTGACATGAATCTCTCGTATTTTAACTATACGGAGGCGGCGCAGCCCAAGGATACGAGCGGCGCACCAATCGTACAGGCGGATGCGGCGGCCAACGTACAGTATACGGAGGTCTATGAGGTGGTGACTGCCAAATCGACGGTCAATCTGAGAACGGTGCCGAGTACAGACAGCGATGCGACGATCGTTGTGCCAATCCATGAGGGAGATATGATATTCCGTGTCGGGATAGGCAATAACGGCTGGTCGAAGGTGGTATTGAACGGACAGGTATTGTATGCGTATACTGATTATTTGAAAAAGGTGTTATAGAGTGGGAGGAACGTCGGATGTGAAGTCCGACGTTCTTTTGTAAATCGGCGGACGTTACATTTGAGCCATGATACACTGTATATATCAGCATAAAATCAGGATGTCAAATTTTGTATAAAAAGTTGTTGACACTTCCGTGTAAAAGTGATAATATATTTCTTGCAGTGGCGAGGCGGGAATATGATTTCCGATGCGCAGCTACATGCGGAAGTGTCGGAACTGGCAGACGAGCAAGACTAAGGATCTTGTGGTAGCAATACCGTGTGGGTTCAAGTCCCATCTTCCGCAGTAAAAGTTTTAAACACCCCATAATTCAAATAATGAGTTTTGGGGTGTTTTGCTGTTTAAACCAATAAAGCGATATCCAATCCACGTTTTTTAGCAAGCCTCAATCCTCTTTTAAATTTTCCGGTGAGGACTAATTCATATTTCATAAATCGATATCCTCCAACGCTTCTGCAAAACTGCCATATCTTTTTGTGTT
The DNA here is from genome assembly GCA_947178465.1 of uncultured Lachnospiraceae bacterium. Taxonomy (GTDB): domain Bacteria; phylum Bacillota; class Clostridia; order Lachnospirales; family Lachnospiraceae; genus COE1. Next base: position 9,365 of record CAMWYL010000087.1, read on the forward strand.
TGGATCTCTGCTAATCTGTTTTGCTTCTTCCATCGCTTCAATCACTTCCGGTCTGAATATAGGAATTTCCACGCTAAAAGGAAGTCCTCCACGCATGATAGCCTGCCTTAAAAACATATTCACTGCACTGGACATATCAATCCCAAGTTGATTAAATAATTCTACTGCCTGTTTTTTAACATCTTCTTCTATTCTTATTTGAGTTTGTACAGTAGCCATAATTTCACCTTCTTTCTTTTACAGAGTACTCTTATATTATGTACCAATTTGTTTACATTGTCAATCGGAGTAATGCTTGATTTTTTAGCTGTGTAACAAACCGGAATTTGGGAATCAGATGACTTCCTCCATAATTTCGTTCCAATAAGGCAGATAAAGCATATGGCCAACCTGCTCTAATTTATGTACTTGTTTCACTGCGTATTCTGATTCAAAATATTCTACAAATGAGAATGGTATTGTGGTATCTTCTGTACCATACCAAATATAAACAGGGATATTGGGGGATATTTTTACCTCTTCCCGTTTCTGACATAATGCATATGCATCATAGCAAACGCCTAAGCCCTCGTTCGCAACCGCATTCAAAATGGAAGCTTTTATCATTTTGGGATTCTCTTCCATGAATTTCTTCTCAATTTCAGGAAGAGAGCTCATATTTTTTGCAAGTTGCTTTTCATAATCTTTTTTTATACTCTTTGCCATTTGATTAAAATAAAACCGAGAAACCTTCTTTGCTCTTAATGATAAAAACGATATAAATTTCCATTGTCCGTTTACAATCTTCTTAGTCTTTGGACAATTCAAAGGAACCATGCTGCTTATTAGAGAGAGTGATTTTACCATTTCGGGATACATCTGAGCAAAGAGCTGTGCATAATATCCCCCGGCACTGTGTCCCAGTACCTTTACGGAAGTTACATTATGACTTTTCAACACTTCATATACATTTGCCAGAAAATATTCCATTGAATAATATTCAACGACCGATGATTCTCCAATTCCCGGTCTGTCAAATGACAGAATGCATATGTTTTTCTCTTGTATCTCCGGAAAATATTCTTTCGAGCCGGTAAAACCATGAAAAAATAAAATTACCTCATCACTCCACTCATTATATCTTACATATGCCTCTTATACACAACTCCGAGCCCACGAGACCTCTCTA